>JACRLI010000014.1:46532-168206 GCA_016235265.1 Candidatus Eisenbacteria bacterium | reverse complement strand
GCGCCCGCGGCGGCCTCGCGCAGCTGCGCGGGGTCCAGCACCGCGGCGACACGGCCGTCGTCCACCACCGTGGCCCCGCCCTCGACCAGGGGGCGCGCGGGGTCCATGGTGAGCACGGCCTTCGCCTGGACCAGGAAACGATTCACGGGTGCACTCCTTCCGGCGGTCGCGGATCCAACACGGGCGCGTCCGCAGCGAGGGCCGAGGATACGCGCTGGGCGCGGGCCGCACAACCAAGGCCCTTCTCCGTCCGCGTGTTTTGGCCTATTCTCGCCGGAGTTTCGCCCACCGGGACGGGCGCGCGCCCGTCCCCCCGTGCCACTTGTCCCGAGGCCCCCCGTGTTCGAGCAGTTGGCGGCGGTCCAGAACCGCCTCAAGCACAGCCTGCTGGGCGTCCAGAACTACGTCCTGTTCACCGCGCGGTCGCTGGTCCTGTGCGTGTCGCCGCCCTTCTACTGGCGCGACATCTACGAGCAGCTGCACTTCGTCGGCTGGGGCTCGCTGTACCTGGTGCTGCTGTGCGCGTTCTTCTCGGGGCAGGCGCTGGCCATCCAGCTCGCGCGCGAACTTCAGAACATGGGCTCCGAGACCTACCTGGGCAAGCTCATGGTGGTGGCGGTGGTGCGCGCGCTGGGCCCCACGCTCACCGGGCTGGTGGTGGCGGCGCGGATTTCCTCGGGCATCACCGCCGAGCTGGGCGCCATGAAGAGCTCCAACCAGATCGATGCGCTCACCGCCTTCGGCACCGACCCGGTGCGCAAGCTGGCGGTGCCGCGGATATGGGCGCTGCTGGTCATGCTCCCCTGCCTCACGCTGATCTCGGACCTGCTGATGCTCTTCGGCGGGCAGCTGATCTCGGTGTACATGGCGCGGGTGTCGGCGACCACGTACTGGAGCATGGTCCGCGCCTACATGACCTTCGCCAACATGACGGTGGGCATGGTCAAGCCGTTCCTGTACGCGCTGGTCATCGCCACCGTGGCCAACTACAAGGGGTTCACCACCCGCGGTGGCACGCGCGGCGTGGGCAAGTCCACCACCGAGTCGGTGGTGATCTCCTCGGTCAGCATCCTCGTCGGGGACGCGGTGATGACCCGTTTCATCTTCACGCTGCTGGGGTGGTGAAGTGATCGAGTTCCGCGACGTGCATTTCCGCTACGGCCCGCTGAAGGTGCTCGACGGCGTCAGCTTCACCGTGCGCGCCGGGACCACCCGCGTGGTGATGGGCCCGTCGGGCACCGGCAAGTCCACGGTGCTGAAGCTGATCGTGGGCCTGCTGCGGCCCGAGAGCGGCTCCATCCTGGTGGACGGCGTGGACGTGGCCCGCGCCGGTCGGGACGAGGTGAACTCGGTGCGCCGCAAGATCGGGATGGTGTTCCAGGAGGGCGCCCTGTTCGACTCGCTCACCGTGGGCGAGAACGTGGGCTACTCGTTCCTGGAGCGCAGCCGGAAGTCGCTGCAGGAGGTGGAGTCCGAAGTGCGCCGCTACCTCTCGCTGGTGGGGCTCGACCCGGACATCCTCGACCACCTTCCCGACCAGCTGAGCATCGGGATGCAGCGGCGCGTGGCCATCGCGCGGGCGCTGGCCGCCTGCAATCCCACGCACATGCTGTACGACGAGCCCACCACCGGGCTCGACCCGATCACGCTGGAGACGATCACCGACGTCATCGTGAACCTCCAGACCCAACTCAAGATCACCTCCGTGGTGGTCACCCACCAGATCCCCGACGCGCTCAAGCTGGGCACCAGCTTCCTGGTGCTGTCCGACGGGAAGGTGGCGTTCGACGGCGACGCCGAGCAGCTCGCGGGCTGCGAGGAACCATTCGTGATGAGCTTCCTGGAACCATTCAAGAAGACGCTGCGGGATGCGTTTCACAGCCTGCATCCCGAATTCGGCGCGGAACAGGGGACATTGCCATGAAGCGGGCCGGTGACATTCGCTGGGGCCAGGTGCAGATCGGAATCGTGGCGGTGGCCGCGATCGGATTCCTGCTGTGGGCCTCGATCAAGGGCGGCGACGCGGTGATGATCGGCGCCAAGAAGACGTTCCGCGCGAACTTCAAGGACGTCCGCGGCCTGGTGGTGGGCGCGCCGGTGCGGCTCAACGGGCTCGAGGTGGGACAGGTGGAGAAGATCTCGCTGGACCACTTCGCCGCCACGCACACCATCGAGGTCACCGCCACCGTGAACAAGGTCTCGTGGCCGTTCATCCGGCGCGACTCAGAGGCGTCCATCAACGCCATCAGCTTCTTCGGGGACAAGTTCCTCCAGATCACCGCGGGCTCGCAGGATCAGCCGGCGATCGCGCCCGGCGGTGAGATCCGCGGCGTGGAGCAGTCCGACCCCATGGAGATGGTGAGCGGCAGGAACAGCCCGCTCACGCAGCTCTCGCCGGTGCTGGCGCACCTCGACACGCTGACCGCCGTGATGGCGCGCGGCGAAGGCAGCGTGGGCCGGGCGATGCGCTCGGCGGAGCTGCACGACGAGCTGTTGGCGCTGGCCCGGGACATGCGGACGCTCACCCGGGCGCTCGGCCGCAACCAGGAACAGGCCACGCAGGCCCTGGTGCGGGTGGGCCACACGGTGGACTCGCTGGGCTCAGCCCTCCAGGGGCCCGGCACGGCGGGTCGCTTCCTCAAGGATCCCGCGATGTACGAGCACGCGGCCAGCGCCACCGCGCGACTGGACAGCCTGCTCGGCGACGCCAGCGCCGGCCGTGGCGTGCTGGGCAAGCTGTCGCGTGACGAGCAGCTCTACAACGAGTCGAAGGACCTGGTGAAGGACATGCGCAGCCTGGTGCAGGACCTGCAGGCGAACCCGAGGAAGTACATCAAGATCAGCCTGTTCTGACCGGGGCGGCGCAGTTCCGGCCCCGCGGGTCACTCGTCGCGCGGGGGCCGGGTGTCGAGCGGGTGGCCGGCGTCCTCCCAGCCATGGTAGCCGCCCGCGAGCGAGGTCACGTTACGGTAGCCCATCTTCTGCACGCTGTCGCACACCAGCGCGCTGCGGAAGCCGCCGCCGCAGTAGAACACCAGCGGCGCATCCTTGTCCGGGAACGATTTCTCGATGTCCCGCTCCACGAGGCCCTTGCCCAGGTGGGCCGCCCCGGGGATGCGCCCCGCCAGCCACTCGAGGTCCTCGCGCACGTCCACCAGCAGGAATTTCTCGCCGTGGGAGGCGCGGTCTCGGTATTCGTCGATGGTGATTTCGCGGATGCCCCGCTTGGCGGCGTCCACCAATGCCAGAAACCCCGGTGAGTGCTCCATGATTCTCCCCTCTTGTTGACGGCCCGCTGGAGTATACCATCCGGGTGCGCATCCAACGGAGGTGTCCCCGGAGCGTGCCCGCCGGGTCAGGCAGCTCCCCGCGAGCCGCGATCCCGGGCCCATCCCGACAACAGGAGGCCCCATGGTACCGGCCTGTCTCGCTTCGATCCTGCTCGCGCTCGGCGCGACGACTCCTCCGGCCGCCACGTCCCCCGGCCCGGCCCCGGCTCCCCTCGCGGCGGCCGTGGGCAGGACTTCCCCGCTGGCCCATACCTTCTCCATCGTGGCCCGCGATCCGGCCACCGGGGAACTGGGTCAGGCCGCGGGCGGGGACATTCGCGGGAAGCAGTCCGCCGCCCAGATCGTGGTGCGCGCGAAATCCACCGGCAAGCCGTGGCAGGACCGGATCTTCGACCTGCGCGTGGAGGATCATCCCCTCCCGCTCCAGGAGCTCCGCCGCCTGGTGCGGCTGCGCCGCGCCTGCAACCTGGAAGACGAGGGGGACAATTTCATCGCGGCCAACCGCACCGTGGAGGCGCTGGACGCCTACGAACGGGCCATGAAGCTGGCGCCCGAAGTGGTGGAGCTGAAGTTCTGGGCGGCGGTCTCGATGTACACCAACCGCCGCGCCGACGAGGCGCGCACGCTGTTTCGGGAGGTGTTCGCGCAGGAGCGCCGGTGGGTGGAGCTGGTGCCGAGGCTGGCCAGGGCGGGGCTGTTCCCGAGGGACCCGAAGGTGATCTCGGACGTGCAGGCACTGGGGAATCCCGCGGCCCCGTGGTGATGGGATGCCGGGGCCCGCGGCGAAGGTCGTGCCGGGAGCCATGGCAATGGGCGTGCCGGCGCGCGGTTCACGTCCTTCGGCCCTTGCCCGCGCTGGAGCAAGCCCCCAGGCCAGATGGACGATCCCACGCACGCCGGCACAATGCCGTGATCGTGTCGCAACTCGGATATTTGGCGGGTCGCGGGGATCGTGAACCCGAAACAGGAGAGCCCCAAGGTTCACGCAGCCCCGCGACCCAGGCGGCGCTTCCCGGGCGCCGTCCGCTCAGCCCGGGCTCCCGTTCTTCCGGGCGGGAAGGTCCTTCCGCCCGGGCCGGGCCCGGAACTTCGCGTTCATGGACAGAGGTGCGCGCGTCCGTCGCGCTGATACCTCTCACCGCGAAATTCCCCTCTTGTGATACTGTTCCCGCATGTCGGAATCGCCACGCATCGGGTCCCTGGACCCCACCGAGGACGCCCGCCTGGTGGAACTCTGCCTGGGGGGCGACGCGCGGGCCTGGGAGACCCTGGTGCGCCGCCATGAGCGGCTGGTGTACTCCGTCGCCCGCTCCTACCGCCTGGCGGAGCCGGAGATGGCCGACGTGTTCCAGGACGTGTTCGCCGCCCTGGTGAAGGGCCTGCCCCGCATGCGCGACCCGCGCACGCTGTGCCGATGGCTTTCCAGCACCGCCGACCGCATCGCCCGCGCCACCGCGCTGCGCAAGCGCCGCGAAGACGCCCTGACCACCGCGGACCCGGAGAGCCTGGAGCGGCTGCCGGGCCCCGCGGAGACGGACGCCGACCTGGAGCTCCTCGAGGAGCAGGCCCTGGTTCGCCTGGCCCTGGGCCGGCTCCCGGGCCGCTGCCGGGCGCTCCTGGAGGCGCTGTACTACGAGGAGCCCACGCCGTCCTACGCGGACCTGTCCCGGCGGCTCGGGGTTCCCATCGGCTCGCTGGGCCCCACCCGGGCCCGGTGCTTTGACCGCATGCGGGCGGCACTGGCCGCCCTGGCCTCGGGCGACGGCGGTATTTCCGAATTGGCATCCCCCACCTCTCCTCCTGGAACGAAGAAGTCCCCGCGCTCCGGCCGGGCCCCGCGGACGCCCCGCGAGGCCGGCCCGGGCAAGACCATGGAGAGAGCGGAATGAAGCGCTCACCCGGGAAGTCCCCCCACATCGACACCCAGGTCGCCCTCGACTACCTGGAGAACCGCCTCACCGAGGCGCAGCGGGCCCCCGTGGAGGTGCACCTCGCGTCGCCCTGCCCCGACTGCCGCGAGCGCGTCCGGGAGGTGGGCCGGACGCTCGAGTTGATGCGCCTGGACCGCACCCCGGAGGTGCCGGACGCGGTGCGCGCGCGGGCGTTGTCCGTCTTCCAGGACAGGCCCCGGGAGTCCCCGGTGCGACGCGCCGCAGCCCGGGTGGCGGAACTGCTGTTCGACTCGTGGGCCCAGCCCGCGCCGGCGCTGGCGCGCCGCGCGGTGGGCGAGGCGCGCCGCCTGCGCTACACCCTCGGCGGACAGGGGTTCGAACTGGAGATCGAGCTCGAGTCGCAGGGCATGGTGACGCTGCGGGGACGCCTGGACGCGCCGGAACCCGCTCTCTGTTCCATCGTGGTCGAGGTGGGTGAGGAGCGCCGGGCCGCGTGGCCCGACGCCGGCGGTGCCTTCGCCATCGAGCATGTCCCCACCGGGCAGGCCCGCGTGAGCGTGACCGGCCTCGAACGGGCGTTCCACCTCCCCCCCGTCGAGCTCTAGCCCTTTCCCCGAAGGTACCCCGATGAGGACTTCGCCCGGTTCGCGGCGCGACACCGCCCAGCCGTCCGCAGCCGACCTGCTCCGGCGGGTGGACGAGCTGCGACGCTCCCGCCCCGACCGCGCCCTTGAACTGCTGGGGGCGGGCTTCCCCGGCGCCGTCCGGGCCGCCGCACCGTCCGTGCGCGGCGAACTGTGGCGGCTGCGGGGCCACGTGCTCCGCGGGCTGCGGCGCACCTCCGAAGCCGCCGCAGCCTACCGCCGGGCCCGCGACTGGTTCCGCCGCGCGGGCCAGCCGCGCGAGGAAGGCCGCTGCGCCATCGGGCTCGTGGATTCCCTCATGTACCTGGGCCACTACGACGAGGCGCGCCGCGAGGCTGCCCGCGGCCGCGGCCTCCTGCAGCGCAGCGGCGACCGCGTCTCGCTGGCCCGCCTGCTCAACAACGAGGGCAACCTGCACCACCGGCTGGACCGGCCGGACCGCGCCATGGAGCGCTACCGCGGCGCCCGGCGCGCCCTGGCCCGCGCCGGGGACACCCGCGGCGCGGCCCTGGTGGACGGCAACATCGGCAACTGCCTGTCCCTGCTGGGCCGTTGCGATGAGGCTCGCACGCTCTACCGGCGAGCCCGCGCCGCGCACGCCCGCCGCGGCTACGCGCTCGACGCCCTGAACGGGGACTACAGCCTGGCGTACCTCGACTTCCTGGAGCACCGCCACGAACGGGCGCTGGAGGGGCTGGCCCGCGTCCGCGAGCAGGCACGCGACTCCGGCAGCCCGTCCCTCTCGGCGCTCTCGGCGCTGGACCGCGCGGAAATCCTGCTGCGGCT
This sequence comes from Candidatus Eisenbacteria bacterium, assembly GCA_016235265.1. Classification (NCBI taxonomy): domain Bacteria; phylum Candidatus Eiseniibacteriota; species Candidatus Eiseniibacteriota bacterium. The sequence goes on along the minus strand of JACRLI010000014.1, from coordinate 161,594 downwards.
GGGAGCGCACGAGCGGGCGCTCGAGGAGGCGCTCCGGGCCGCGGAGGAATGCGGGGCGCTGACGCTGAAGTACGAGCAGGCCAAGGCCGAGACTTTCGCCGCTCTGGCCGAGTTCAGGCTCGGCCGGGAGGGAGCGGCGCGCGCACGGCTGGAGCGCACCCTGGCTGCCTTCCACGCCGAGGGGAATCTCGTGTGGGCCGGTGAATCCCTGGTGGGCTACGCCACGGTGTGGTGGCGTGCCGGCAACCCGCGCGCGGCGGCGGCGCTGCTCTCGGCGGCCCGCAGGCGCTTCGCGCGTGCCGGCGACTCCGAGCGTGAAGGCTGCTCGCTGGCGCTCCTGGCGCGCGCCCTGCTGGAGGGCGGTGAGCGCAGGCGCGCCGCGGCCTGCCTTGCGCGCCTGCGCGGCCCGGGCCGGCGCCCGGCCTCCCCGCGGCTGCGGCACCTGGCGCTGGCCGCGGAAGCCGGCGTGGCGCGCGCCGCGGGAGATCTGGCCGCCGCGCGGCGCTTCCTGCGCCGGGCGGCGCGGGAGTCGGAACGGCTGGCGGCGCGCGTCCTCGACGAGCAGTGGCGGTCCACGTTCTGGGGCGAGTGGGGCTGGCCACACCGCGAGCTCGCTGCGCTGGAGCTGGAGCAGGGCCGGGTGGCCGAGGCGCTGGAGGCCCTGGAAGGCGGGCGCGGGCGCGCCCTGGTCGGCCCCACGGCGCGCGGCGGCGGCAGGGGCGGGGAGATTCCCGGCAAGGTCCGCGCGTGGGCCGCGGCGCGAATGGCCCGCGAGCGGGAGCGCACCGCCCGTTCGGGCGAAGCCGTGCCCGAGGCCACGCCGGCGGGGCGGCGCCCCGTGGAGCCCGGCCCGGAGTCGCCGGCGCTGCGGCGCGCGCTGCGCGCCGCGCCCCGGATGATCCGCGCCGCCGCGCTGCAGAAGGCACTGCCCCAGGATGTGCTGCTCATTGACTACCTGCTCCACCGGGGCAGCCTGGGTGCGATCACCGCCGGCCGTCACCGCCTCTCCGGCCGGCTGGGAATGGCCAACGAGGCTCAGGTCACGCGCCTGGTGCACTCGCTGCTGTTCCAGTTGCGCAGCGCCACATTCTCCGGCGCGGGTGCCCCGGGCCCGGCGGGCGCGCCGGGTGCCACCCTGGCGGAGCTGGCCGCGCTGGCGCTGTGGCCCGCGCTGGGGCCGTCCCTCCCCGCCGGCCTGCCGCGGGGGCTGGCGGTGGCGCCCGTGGGGCCGCTGGCGCGGCTGCCATGGGCCGCGCTGCCGCTGCCCGACGGCCGGGCGTTGTGCGAGGCCATGAGCCTGGTGGTGGTCCCGGGCCTGCGCCTGGGCCTGGCGGGCGCGCGGACCGCGAGTCCCACGGCCACCTCCCCGCCCCTGATCGTGGCCGCGGACGCCGGCGAGTTGGAGAACGTGGAGCCGGAGACCCGCGCGCTGCTGCGGGAATTTCCGCAGGCCAGACTGCTGGCGGGTGCGGAGGCCACGGCGGAGCGATTCCTGGATCTGGCCCCGCGCGCCGAGTGGATCCATTTTGCGGGCCACGGTCACTAGCGCGCGGATGCCCCGAATGCCAGCGGGCTGCAGCTCTCCGACCGCTGGCTGCTCGCCTCGGAGCTGGCGGGGCTGCGCCTCCGAGCCCGCTGGGTCACGCTTTCCGCCTGCCAGACGGCCCGGGCCCTGGTCCGGCCGGGCGAGGAGTGGTTCGGGCTGGCGCGCTCCTTCCTCGTGGCGGGAGCGGGTGCGGTGATCGCGTCGCAATGGGATGTGGACGATCGGGCCACCTCCCGGCTCATGTCGGCCGTCTACGGGCGCATGGCGGCCGGGGCGGGTCCGGCGGGCGCCCTGGCGGACGTGCAGTCCGGGTGCAACCGGGACGGGATCCATCCGCTGGACTGGGCGGGGTTCGTGGTGCTGGGGGGACCGGCGGCAGCGGGGCCGGGGAAGGTGCCCGGAACAGCCGAGAAGACGCTGTAGGCGCGGAACTTTGAGACATTTCTCGCATCAAATTCAGGTGGCAACTACCCCCCGGAGGAGAGCCCATGAGTCCGCACCAGCAGATTCCTGAGAGAACCGGCCCCGCCAGGATCGCCGCGCAGCTTCTGGCCCTGGGGCTGGCGCTGGTCCTGGCATCCTGCAGCAGGCAGGCGCCGCTGTCGCCCCTTGTGGGAGTCAGCCCGCTCCCCGGACACCCCGGCAACGCCACGGCCGATCAGACCGGCGACCCACAGGAAGTGGTGCTCTCCCTGCTCGACGTCCGCGACGCCCCGGCGCTCGCTGTCGCCTACGCGGTGACACTCATCGAAACCGACGACGAGGGCTACGCGAAGTTCCTCGCTCCCTTCGGCACCAACCCCGACACCGTGGCTGCGCGGATGGCGCTTGACCCGCGCGTGGCCAGTGCCGAGCGCAACGTCCTCTTCGAACCCGCCGAGACCCGCCAGCAGAGCTGGGCATTCGACGACGGTGGCGGCACGCCGAAAGCGTTCATGGAGCAGCCGGCCGGGGCCGCCATCCACCTTTCCCAGGCGCATCGTTTCAGCCAGGGGGCGGGCGTGACCATCGCCATCCTCGACAACGGCGCCGACGCTTCGCACCCCGCGCTCCGCGGGCACGTGGTGGGCGGCTGGAACTTCGTGGACCGGAACTCCGACTTCACCGACCGCGCCTACGGAGTGGACAGCAACGGCAACGGCATCCTCGACGAGGCGCTCGGCCATGGCACGCACGTCGCCGGCATTGCGGCCCTGACCGCCCCGGCGGCCCGGCTGTTGATCGTGCGGGTGCTCAACTCCGACGGCCGCGGCGACGTCATGGACGTCGCCTCCGGCATCCGCTGGGCGATGGCCAACGGCGCACGGGTGATCAACCTGAGCCTGGGCACGCTGCAGGAGAGCCCGGCCATCAAGCAGGCACTGAACGACGCGAGGGCCACCGGGGTGGTGTGCGTGGCGTCGGCCGGCAACTGGGGCGCCGAGCACCCCGAGGAATACCCCGCCCATGCGCACGCAGCCCTGGCCGTGGCCGCGATGGACGCCATGGGCACCGCCGCCCCCTTCACCTCGTTCGGCGGCTTCGTGGCCGTGAGCGCCCCCGGTGTCGGGGTGCGCAGCGCGTTCCCGGGCAACCGGTACATGCTCTGGAGCGGCACCTCGATGTCCGCGCCGTTCGTGAGCGGCACCTCGGCGCTGCTGCTTTCGCTGCACCCGAACTGGAACCACGACCAGGTGATCCAGCGCCTCACGGCCACCGCGGGACCGGTGGCCACCTCGCGAAGCGAGCAGGCCGGCAAGCTGGGCGTGGGCTCCCTGGACGCCGGCGCCGCGCTGCGGGCCGACTCCACCATGGCGTGGAACTCGGGCGGCGGGGACGGCGACCTCACGCGCCGGAAGTAGTCCTGGGCGCGGGAAGACAGGCAAAAGAGACCGGCGCGGTCCGCAAGGGCCGCGCCGGCTTCGTTTCCATCCGCTGAAGCGCCTCTCAGTCCGCCAGCAGCTTCTCGTCGCCCGGGCGGGTGTGGTTCCAGTAGTCGAGGCGCAGCGACTTCTTCAGCTCCAGCGTCACGCCCTTCTGCGTTTCCACGCGCAGCAGGCGGTTCGGGAACACCGACTCGAAGTGATAGACATCCACCACGTCCAGGTAGCGCACCTCCACGCGCCGCGCCGGGAAGCGACCCGCGGGCACGGTGAGCGACTCGGCCTCCGCCACGTGCACCAGCGCCGGCACCAGCCCGGTGCGCTGCACCCGCGCGGCCGCCTGGGACGGGAGCAGGTCAAAGCCGATGTCCCCGCCGCGGCCCAGGTCCACGCCGCGCAGCCACAGCGGCAGGGCGTCCAGGGCCTGGGCGCCGGCGCCGGCCTCCAGGCGCAGCTCCCGGTCCCCTTCCTCGTCCCAGTAGGAGCCGGAGCGGTGGGTCCACGGCTGGTTCGCGGGCCTCGCCCCGGGCAGGGGCGGCTTCACCTCCACCCAGGTCATGCCGCAGCCGTCCTGCGAGGTGGCCGAGAGCTTCACCAGTTTCCAGGCGCGCGCGTCGAGGAAGCTGGAGGTCATCAGGTGCTCGGTGTAGGTGCCGGCGGGCACATCGAGGAAGAAGTTCTGCTTGAGCACCGGGAAGTTCACCTTCGGGCCGGGCGCGGCGTCGGACTTCACCAGCAGCCTCCGGTCGAAGTCCTCCTTGACCACGATCGAGCGGGCCTCCACGCGCACGGTGTCGCCGGCGCGGTTGCGCGCCGTGCCCGCGTAGATCGAGATCTCCGCCTTGCCGTCGTCCCACACGGGGTGGGTGCCGAGGCCGGTGACGGGCCGCGACACCGGCAGCGTCTCGGTGGCCACCACCTCGGTCGGCGCGGCACGGGCGCGCGGGCGCTTGTTGCGCGCCTCCGCCGGGGACCAGGCGCACACCAGGGCCGCCAGGAGCAGCGTGGCGCGAACCAGCGCGGCCCCCGGCCTCATGCGCCTCCCATCCGGCCCACCGCGCCCGCCTCGACCGCCACGCGGCGGCCCTGCGCGTGCGAGGCTCGCGCCGCATCCAGCACGCGCTGGGTGGCCACGCCATCCTCCAGGTTGGGATGGAACCCGGATCGGTCGCGCACGCTGGTCGCCAGCCCGGTGAGCAGCGCGTAGAAGGGATCGAGCCGGGCATCCTCGCCGTGGCGCTGGATGTCGAACTCCTTCTCCACCGACACCTGCTCGCGCGGGTGCCCCGGGCGCGCGCGGAACAGCACGTCGTTCTCCACGAACAGGCTGCCGTGCTCGCCATGCAGCTCGAAGACGTCGTCGCGGTGGGACACCACGGCGCTGGCCTCGAGCACCCCGGTGGCGCCGTCCTTGAATTCGGCGGTCACCACGAAAGCGTCGTCAGCCGTGACCGGCCTGGGCGTGCCGGAGGCGTCGGGTCGCGTCGGGAAGTGGTTCTCCATCGTCGCCGACACCGAGGTGACCGGCCCGGCCACCCACTGCGCGTAGTCCACCAGGTGCGACCCGATGGCGCCCCACATGCCCCCGCCCATGCCGGCGTCGCACAGCCAGCGCCAGGCGATCCCGCGGTGGGGGTTGAAGAAGTCGTAGTGGCTGCGCGCCTCGAAGCGCGTGAGCGGGCCGATGTCGCCGCGCCGGAGCAGCTCGCGCGCAAAGGCCCGCGCGGGCATCATGCGGTACTCGTGGTTCAGGGCGTGCACCCGGCCGCGCTCGCGGGCGAACCGGAGCAGGTCCTCCGCCTCGGCCGCGTCCATGGCGGTGGGCTTCTCCAACAGCAGGTCCCGGCCCAGCTCCAGCGCGCGCCGCGCCTGGGGGTGGTGCAGCTTCGGTGGCGTCACCACGCTCACCAGGTCGCAGTCCACCTCATCGAGCATGCGTTTCCAGTCGTCGGAGGCGTATTTCACGCCCAGTTCGTCGGCCGCGGCCCTGGCGCTTTCGAGGCGGGCGCTGGCGATTCCCACCAGCTTGTAGTCGGGGTGCCTGCGAAAGGCCGGGCCCTGCACGCGGCGTGCGAAACCGGCGCCGATCAGGGCAACGCGAATCGGTTCGGGCATGGGCGCTCCTCGGGTTTCAGGTCTTCCAGGAGGGCGGGATCCAGGGCGAATTCCGGGACACTCCGGACGAGTCTAGCGCATCCAAGGAGAGGGCGCACCGTGGGCCGGGACGCCCCGGGGCTCCCAAGCCCGCGGCCAGGCTGGTCCTGGCCGGAATACCCCCGACGCATGGCCTCGAGGTATCGATTTTCCTTCAGGGAGGAGTCACTTGATGATTCGCAATCACCTCGCCGGCGCGCTGGCGCGCGCCGCCCTGCTGACGGTGGTCCTGGGTCTCGCCGCCGGGCAGGCCCGAGCCTACCCCGGCATGGACAAGAAGCCGGCCGCCGCCCCGCAGGGGCACCCGACCGTTTCCGGAACCAAGTTCGTGTACGACTGCCCGCGCCCCGGCTGCGTCTTCGAGAGCAGCGGGCCCGGTACGTGTCCGCACCACGGTCTCAAGCTGGCGAAGATGTCCACGATGTACACCTGCCCCACGGACAACCAGCCGGTTGCCGGCCCGGGCAAGTGCCCGCGCTGCCCGATGGACGCGAAGCCGCACAAGTTGTCGGCGGAAGTGGCGAAGAGCGCCGCGCCCGCGGCGAAGAAGCCGGCTCCCAAGGCCCGGCCCGCGAACGCGACCTAGGAGGGCGGGCCGCAGCCCGCGCAGGCCGCAACCCGGACGTGACACGCGGGTCGCGCCCGGAACGCGAGGCGCGGACCGCAACCCGGGTGTGAGGCGCGCTATTGCGCCGGCAGCGCGTTCTTCCGCGGCCGCTGCAGCGGGTCCAGGAAGCGCTTGCGCACCCGCAGGAAGCGCGGCGTGACCTCGGCCAGCTCGTCGTCGGCCAGGAACTCCAGCGTCTGCTCCAGGCTCATGACCCGCGGGGGGATCAGCTTGGTGGTGTCGTCGGAGCCGGCGGCGCGCATGTTGGTGAGCTTCTTCTCCTTGGTGATGTTCACGTCCATGTCGCTTTCGCGCGCGTTCTCCCCCACCACCATGCCCATGTAGACCTGGTCGCCGGGGGACATGAACACCTCGCCACGCTCCTGCATGTGCTCGATGGCGTAGGCGGTGCAGCGGCCGGAGCGGTCGGCCACCAGGGCGCCGGTCTTGCGGGTGGGCATCGAGCCCGTCCACGGCTCGTAGCCGTCGAAGATGTGGTTCAGCAGGCCGGTGCCCCGGGTGTCGGTGAGGAACTGGCTGCGGAACCCGATCAGCCCGCGCGAGGGAATGCGGAACTCCAGCCGCACGCGCCCGGTGCCGTGGTTGACCATCTTGGTCATGCGGCCCTTGCGGGGCCCCAACTTCTGCGTCACCACCCCCACGAACTCCTCGGGGCAGTCGATCACCACCATTTCCATGGGCTCCATCACGGTGCCCTTCTCGACGTGGGTGATCACCTCGGGGCGGCTCACCGAGAGCTCGAAGCCCTCGCGGCGCATCATCTCGATCAGGATCGCCAGCTGCAGCTCTCCGCGCCCGGACACCTTGAACGCGTCGGGCGTCTCGGTGAGCTCCAGGCGGATGGCCACGTTCGAGAACACTTCCTTCTCCAGCCGCTCGCGCAGATGCCGCGAGGTGACGTACTTGCCGTCGGTGCCCACAAAGGGCGAGGTGTTGATGCTGAAGATCATCGAGACGGTCGGCTCGTCAATGTGGATCGGCGGGAGCGCCATGGGGTTCTCGGGGTCGCCGATGGTGTCGCCGATGCCCAGGTCGGCCACTCCCGCCAGCGCCACGATCTCCCCGGCGTGCGCTTCCTGCACCGGCACGCGCTTGAGCCCCTCGAAGGTGTAGAGCGCCGTGATCTTGGCCTGCGACTGCTGCCCCTCGCGGTTGATGAGCACCACCTGCTGGGCCATCTTCACCGTGCCGCTCACGATGCGCCCGATGGCCAGCCGGCCCACGAAGTCATCGTAGTCCAGGGTGGTCACCTGGAACTGAAGCGGCTTCGCGGGATCCACCTTGGGGGCGGGGATGTGCTCGAGGATCGCCTCGAACAGGGGCTTCAAGTTGGAGTCCGGGCCCTCGGGCGACATGCGGCAGGTGCCGGCGCGGGCGTTGGCGTAGATCACCGGGAACTCCAGCTGGTGCACGTCGGCGTCGAGGTCGATGAACAGGTCGTAGACCTCGTCCAGCACCTCCACGGCGCGGGCGTCCTTGCGGTCGATCTTGTTGATCACCACCATCGGCTGCAGCTTGAGTTCCAGCGCCTTCATCAGCACGAAGCGCGTCTGGGGCAGCGGGCCCTCGGAGGCGTCCACCAGCAGCAGCACGCCGTCCACCATGGTCAGGGTGCGCTCCACCTCGCCGCCGAAGTCGGCGTGGCCGGGGGTGTCCACGATGTTGATCTTGTGGCCCTCGAAGTGCACCGAGGTGTTCTTGGCCAGGATGGTGATGCCCTTCTCGCGCTCCAGGTCGTTGGAGTCCATGACCCGCTCCTGGACGGTCTCGTTGGCGCGGAAGGTGCCGCTCTGCCACAGCATGGCGTCCACCAGCGTGGTCTTGCCGTGGTCCACGTGGGCGATGATGGCGATGTTTCGGAGGTCGTCACGACGGGTCAAGGCGGGGTGCTCCTCTGGTCCGGGTTCGGGATGGGCGCGTTAGCCTGCTGCGCTCCCGGGGCTACCCGGTGAGGGCCATGCCGGCGGCGGCCGCAAACGGCGGCCGGCGCCCGGGGAATCATGCTTCGCGCGGAACGCTGTAGGATAGCATATTTGGGGCGACCGTGGGGCGGGCGATGCCGCCCCACGGGAGGGGGCCACCTGGGGTATCCTATTCGGCCAGGGAGGAGGCGGATCCATGCGGCCCGGCAGGCTCGACCACCCAGAACAGCCAGATCGCGGACCCGCCGCCCGGGGAGCGGCGGGGATGATGTCCCCCGTCACGGCCCACGCCGTGCGCGCAGCGCTCCTGCTCACGCTGCTCGTGCTCCTGGCCCACTCGCTCCTCTATCTCTTCCTCACCGACGACGCCTTCATCTCCTTCCGCTACGCGCACAACCTGGCGCAGGGCCACGGGCTGGTGTTCAACCCGGGTCAAGAGCGCGTGGAGGGCTACACCAACTTCCTGTGGATGGTGCTGCTCTCGGCGTTCGACCGCGCGGGCCTGGCCCCCGAGAAGGCGGCCCACGGGCTGAGCCTCCTGGCCACGGCGTTGCTGTGGGCGGTGGTGGCGGCATTCGCGTGGCGCGCGCGGAAGGCGGGCGGGCCGGCGTGGATCGTGGTGTTCGCGCCGCTGGCCCTGGCACTCACGCGCAGCGTGGCGGTATGGAGCACCGGCGGGCTGGAGACGCGCCTCTTCGAGCTGCTGGTGGTCGGCGGGACGCTGCGGCTGCTGGTGGAACTGGATGCGGAGACCGAGGGCCGGGATCTGCTCCGCCCCCTCTCCCCGCTGCTCTTCGGCCTCGCCGCGCTCACCCGTCCCGAGGGCCTGCTGCTGATGTTCTGCGCGCTGGGAGCCGCGGCCGTGGCGCTGCGTGCGCGCGGCCGGCTGCACATTCCGTTCTTCCTGCTGCGCGCCGCCCCGGGGCTCGCGGTGGTGGCTTCGCACGTGGCGTTCCGATTCGCGTACTACGGCTCGTGCCTGCCCAATACCTACTACGCCAAGGTGGGCGGCGGCTCGTGGTGGGGCCTGGGCGGGCGCTACCTGCTGCAATTCGCGCTCGAGTACGCGGCGTGGGCGTGGATCCCGCTGCTGGTCGCAGCCGTGGCGTGGCACCGCGCGCGCGGGACGTCGCGCGTGCCGCTCGTAGTCGCCGCTCTGATCCTGCCGCACGTGCTCTACGCGGCCGCCGTGGGCGGCGACCACTTTGAATACCGTCTGATTGATTTCTACTTCCCGCTGGTGTTCCTGCTGCTGGCGGATGGACTACGCCGCATCGCGGCCCTGCCCGCGGGACGCGCACTGGCCGGCGCGTGCGCGCTCCTGATCCTGGTGGGTACAGTGGACCTGCCGCTGCAGTCCCACCTGCAGTATCCCGGCAGCTACCTTCCCGGCTACCCCGGGCGCTGGAGCGAAAAGCCCGAAGCGGCGGGATTCCTCGATGCGGACCGCGACTACCTGCACCGGTTACCCGGCCTGCGCCAGTTGGCGGCGCTTCACCGCTCGCTCATGGACGATCTCACGCGCCACCAGGTCGGAATACGGGCGGAGGAGCATCGGCTATTCCTGGACACCGTGAAGCCGGAGGGTCTGCGCCTCGCGGGCCTGGTGCGGGCCGGGCTGCTCCCGCGCGACGCGCACGTGGCCATGGATTGTGTCGGCGCGATCCCCTACTACTCCGGCGTGCGCACGCTGGACCGCCTGGGCCTGACCGACGCCTGGGTGGCTCGCCACGGAGACGTCGCAGCGGAGATGCTAGCCCACCGCCGCCACGCCACGCTGGAGTACGCGCGCAAGGCCGGCGTGGACCTGTGGGACGCCGGCAGCGCCCACCTGCTGTGGCGCGCGGACGACCCCGTGTTCTTCACGGAACTGCTGGCGGCCGAGCGCGCTCCCGGGAGCACCTACGCGGCCCGCGTGGACACGGCATGGTGGATGCTCGCACGACTGCCCATGGGCGAGGCGGCAGCGGGGCGCCGCATGCCGCGCCTGGACTTGCGCCCGCTGGACCGCGCCCTCACCCGCGAGATCCTGGCCGACGCAGTGCCCCTGATGCGTGAGAGCCTGCGACGGGATCCGACGAACGAGAAACTCGAGTCGCGACTGGCCCGCGTGTGCCTGCTGCGCGGCGACGACGCCGGCGCACTGCCACTGCTTCGACACGCCGTGGAGCGCCATCCGGAGGATGGGCGCGGCTGGGACCGGCTGGCCACGTGCCAGGCGCGGCTGGGGGACTTTGCGGGGGCCATTCGCACGCTGGAGGCCGGCGTGGCGGCGACGCGGGGTCGGGGGGAACCGGGGACGGCGGCGCGGCTGGAGCGGGCGACCGGACTGCTCAAGGAGGCAGGAAGGGAGTCTGATTCGGCCCTCTCCAAGTGATATTGACACCGGGATGGAAGAGCGTACTCTTATTGCCAATCCTCGATGATGAATCTCCATGGCCGTCCTCCCGCCGATCGGTGAAACCGCTCGGAGTGCTCACATAGTTCCGAACAACCCATCCTGGACGAGTTCGGGACATTCCCTATTCAGTGCGGACGAGGTCCCGGTCCCCGTCACGGCACCGGCGCCTCGCATCGCCCCCACATCATAAGGAGGCGTCATGGCCGCGTTGCCGCCGGACTGTCAGGCCGTCCCACCGAGTTCTTCCGTGCGCTTTGCACGGCAACGAACCAAGGCGCAGAGCCGGCCGCGGGCTTCGTGCCTCCCGCGACTCCCGATGGTCATCCTGCTCCTCGCCTGGATGATCCCCGCCTGGGTCGAATCCACCTTCGCCTTGAGCTACCTCCAGGGCTCCGCGCCAGCCAGCTACAATGTCGGGCCTGGCGGCATCACCATCGAGGCCTGGGTCCAGATGCGCTCCCTTCCCGGATACGACCCACGCATCGTGATCGCCACCAGCGAGCCAGTGGGCTCGCACACCGATCCCATGGAAGTGTGGCAATGGTACGTCTGCAAGTGCAGTTCCTGCCCCAAGGGCTCCCTGGGATTCGGGCTGACACATGACCGGTGGTCACGCCACGAACTCGCCTCCCGCACCAGGATTGACGACGGCACGTTTCACCACTTCGCCACTACCTACGACGGTCAGGTGATGCGAATCTACGTTGATGGCGTACTCGACACTTCGAAGACCGTGGGCAGCGTTACGGTGAATGTGGGCGGCGGCGGAATGGTAGTCGGGCAGAGCATCGACTATGGCAATCCGATGGACGGACAGGTCGACGAGCTCCGAGTCTGGGACCATGCCCGGACCGCCGCCGAGATTGCGGCCTCATACGGATCCGAGATCTCCCCTTTCTCGCCCGGCCTGATCGGATATTGGCGCCTGAACGACGATGGCACGGATCTCGCCGGCACGAATAGTCTGACCGCGGGCGGCGGCGCAAACTACATTCCGTCCGGAAGGCTGGGCTCCGGAAACGTGTGCTTTTCGGACGTGAGCACGACCTGCTACATCTCCGGCATCGGCGGAGCCTGTGCGGGTCTGGGCCCAGACGTCACACCACCGAGCCTGCAGACGACTGTTCCTGCCTCGGGCGACAGCGTCTACGCGGGTGAGGCGGTTGCCATGACGTGGCAGGCATCAGACCCTTCATCTCCGCGTTCTGCAAAAGTTGATTACTCCCTTGATGGCGGCATGAGCTACATACCGATCGCCGGCTGGTTCCACGATACCGGCGGGGCGTCCATCGTGAATCCCCCCGTCCCCCCCACGGGGGGTCTGCTGCGACTTCGGATCCGGGATGCCGCGGGAAACGAGTCCAGCGCGACCTTCCCGATCAGGCCTGAAAGGGTCCCGCCCTGGGTGCAGCTTTCCGTGCCGAATGGCGGTGAGATACTCGCCGCCGGCGTTTCGTTTCCGATTCACTGGTCCGCGACGGACAACCAGGGCGTTACGTCCGTTGACATCGAGTTCTCTTCAGACGGCGGGGCATCCTACAGCGCGATCGCGCTCGGAGCGGCGTCAACTTCGCCCTACTCCTGGAACTTTCCCAGTGACACCACGGAGTCGGGCAGGATCCGGATCACGGCCTGGGACGCTGCCGGAAACGCCGCATCCGACGTCAGCGACGCGAACTTCTCCATCCGCCTCGACAGGGTGCCGCCAACGGTCCACCTCACCACACCCAACGGCGGTGAAGTCCTCGCTGGGGATTGCATCACCACTGTCCGCTGGACGACCAGCGACGATGTCGGGGTGTCACGGGTGGATCTCGAGTTCTCAGTCGACGGCGGGGCGACCTTCGTTCCGGCCGGCTCGACATCCGGCACCACCGAGTTGGCCTGGCAGGTACCAAACGTCACGACCTCGACCGGCGTGATGCGCATCACAGCATGGGACCAGACAGGGAAGTCATCGAGTGACTCGAGTGACCAGAACTTCTCCATCAACGCGATCTCGCCTGTCTACTATCCATGGACGGGACACTACTACGAAGCCGTTCAAGGACACACGACCTGGGAGGAGGCCAGGATCGCGGCCGCAAAGCGCGTGTACAAGTGCGTTCCGGGCCACCTGGTCACCATCACCACAGCGGGCGAGAACAGTTTCGTGTTTGGCCCGAGCGTGCCTGGAAACAAGATGGGAATGTGGTTGGGTGGCTTCCAGAACCATGAATCGAGATACTACCTTGAGCCGCGGGGTGGCTGGCAGTGGGTGACCCGGGAGCCGTTCATCTACTCCCTGTTCGCCTTTGGTGAACCCAACAACGACAGTCCGAACTCGGATTTCCTAGAGTCCATGATCACATGGACTGCCGGAAGCTGGAACGATGAGCCCGCCAACTCTGAGTTCAACTTGGGCTACATCGTGGAATACGATGTGCCGTTTCCCGTCGTTGGCGGGATCTCGGGCGGTGGCAGCCCCGGCATACCTGGCCGGCTACGTGAGATGGGGGCAGGCCCGGGCCAGGCTGCGGCGGAAGTTGATCCGCGTGGCTGCCTGAGCCTGGCCGGGGGCCACCCCAGGGCAAGCGGGCGCCTTCCCGAATTCAGACTGAGCATGGGCGCGGTTCCAGGCACGGCCAAGCTGACACTGCTCGACGCGCAGGGCCGCCATGTGGCGAATCTGTTCGAGTCCCACCTGCAACCCGGCGAGACCATCACCATCCCCGCGAGCGGGGCGACCGCCGTGGGACGCCGGATCGCCGCCGGAGTGTATTTCCTCCAATTCACGGCCCCCGGCGTAGATCGATCACTGAAAGTCATGATCCTGCAGTAGCGCCCAGGCCTTTGCCCCGCCCCCGCCTTCCCCCCAAGGCGGGGGCGTGCTAGGTTGCCTGCCATGCCCATCCACACGAGCACCCCCGAAGAAGCCCTGCCCTTCTACGCCCGCCGCTCGGTGGCCCGCGCCTCCGAGGGCATGGTGGCCTGCTCGCAGCCGCTGGCCGCCGTCGAGGGGCTGCGCGCGCTGCGCGAGGGCGGCAACGCCGCGGACGCCATCGTCACCATGGCCGCCATGCTGTGCGTGGTGGAGCCGATGTCCACCGGAATCGGCGGCGACGCTTTCGCCATCCACTGGAGCGCCGCCGACCGCAAGCTCCGCGCGCTCAACGCCAGCGGCCGGGCCGGTTCGAAGGCCACCGCCGCCGCGCTGCGCGCGCAGGGGTTGGACCGCGTGCCTCTGACCGGCGGGCGGTCCATCAGCGTGCCGGGGGCCGTGTCCGGCTGGGCCGCGCTGTTGGAGAAGTGCGGCACCTGGAAGCTGGACCGCTGCCTGGCGCCGGCCATGGAGACCGCCGAACGCGGCTTTCCCGTCACCGAGCTGATCGCCGCCAGCTGGGAGAAGCTCACCGAGAAGCTCCGCGCCAATCCCGAGGCCGCGCGCGTGTATCTGCCCGGCGGCCGCGCGCCGCGCGCCGGCGAGGTCTTTCGCAACCCGGACCTGGCCGCCTCGCTCAAGCGCATCGCCAAGGGCGGCGCGAAGGCCTTCTACCATGGCGTGATGGCCGAGGCCATCGCCGCGGAGTGCGCGAAGCAGGGCGGCTTCGTGGAAGCGGAGGACCTGGCCGGACACAAGCCGGAGTGGGTGACCCCGCTGTGGGCGCCCTACCGCGGCCACTACGTGGTGGAGTGCCCGCCCAACGGACAGGGCCTGGCGGCGCTGCTGGCGCTGCGCGTGTGCGAGGGCTTCGACCTGCGCGGCATGGGCGCGCTGTCGCAGGCGGCGTTGCACGTGGAGATCGAGGCCATGCGCCTGGCGTTCGCCGACGCGCACCGCTTCATCGGCGATCCGGCCATGGCGGCGGTGCCGGTGGCCGAACTGGTCTCCGAGACCTACAGCGCCACGCGGCGCGCGCTGATCCAGCCCGAACAGGCGCTCAAGATGCCCACCGCCGGCATTCCGCGCGGCGACAACACCGTGTACCTGTGCGCGGTGGACGGCAGGCGCGACTGCGTGAGCTTCATACAGAGCCTGTATTATGGATTCGGATCCGGCGTGGTGGTCCCCGGCACCGGCATGGCGCTGCAGAATCGCGGCGCCGGCTTCACCCTCGAGCCGGGCCACCCGAACGAACTGGCGCCGGGCAAGCGGCCATTCCATACCATCATCCCCGCCATGCTCTTCGACGCCCCACCTGACGCCACGGACAGCCCCGGCCCGCTGGCCGTCTTCGGCGTGATGGGCGGGCCGATGCAGCCACAGGGCCACCTGCAGGTGGTGACGGGGATGCTGGACTTCGACCTCGACGTCCAGCGGGTGCTGGAGCTCCCCCGGTTCCGCGTGGAGGAAGGCCGCGTGCTTCTGGAGTCGCTCGTGCCGGGCACCAGCGCCGACGCGCTGCGGGCATTCGGACACCGCGTCGAGCACGACGACACGCTGATGGGCGGCTTCGGCGGCGGGCAGATCATCCGCATGCGGCGCGACAATGGGACACTCGAAGGCGGCAGCGATCCGCGCAAGGACGGGCTCGCGATCGGATACTGACACGTGTGCGCGAGCCCGCGAGCCGATTCCACCCCGCCAGGCCGGGGACACGGGAACCCGGCGGCAGAGCCACGGCCGGAGGAGCCAACAGCGAAGGCAGGGCCAGCCTGGCCCTGCCTTCATGTTCGTAGTCGCCGTTCCCTGCCGAGCCGGGTGGCTCTATTTCCCTCTGCGCCTCGACTTCGCCAGGCCTGCCAGCGCGGTTCCGAAGAGGAGCAGGGTGGCCGGCTCCGGAATGGCGGCCGAGGGCTCCAGCAGTTCCACCTTGTCAATGAAACCACCCGAATAGGCGCCATTCGGAAGGAACCTGAGCGTCCGCACCTCGCTGGTGGGAGGAATGAACGTGGCCCCGAGGCCCCTCCACAGCGTGCCGCCGTACACGTCCATCCCCGCCGTCGAAACGACTCCGGACAGGACGGTTCCCGAGCCTGACCCCAGGAAGTAGGAGATCTCCGTTGTCGAACCCCCGCCGCCGCCGTTGAAGAGGAACGAGAATTCGTAGGCCGTGCCGGCGGTCAGGAAGACATCCTGCGAGATGCCGGATCCCGTTCCCACCCCCGGATTGAGGTCGAACCACTGGTTTCCATCACCGCTCGACACGGCTCCGGCATAGCCCTGCACGGCAATGTCCCCGGTGCCGGTCCAGCCAAAAGGCGTGACGTCAATGAGGTACGGACTGCCGGGCGGCACCACCGGATTCTCGAACCCGCCATTCGTGACCAGGTTCATCGCGCCGGCCTGGCCGGCGACAAGGAGCGTTCCGAGCATGAGCACGAACCACAGCTGCTTCATGGCGATTCCTCCTCCTGGTGCGTTCGAGGCGGGTGAGCCGGGCTGCCGCCGTCCCCGCCGTCAGTACCATCACGTTGCCCTACTACCATCTGCAAGTATGCATTATCATCGGGCGTGCCGCAAGCATGCCGCGTCCCGCACTCGCCCGAGGCGGGCGAAGTCGGTCGAGGTCGTTGAGCCCGACGCCGGCACACACTTCAAACGAGGTGACGAGTGAGCCCCAATCAACAGTCCCTGGCTGCCTGGATTGACGCCCACACCCGGGCCATCGAGCCCAAGGCCTTCGCCGCCCTGGACGCCGAGTGGAAGGCCAACACCACCGGCCGCGAGGACGACCAGGCCCTGAGCGCGCGGCTGCAGGCGGAGTACATCCGCCACTACGGGAGTGCCTCCGACTTCGCCGAGCTCAAGGCGTTCCGGTCCCAGGGCACCCCGGAGGACCCGCTCCTCGCGCGCCAGCTGGACCGGCTGTACCGCGCCTACCTGGGCAACCAGATGGCCCCCAAGGTAATCGAGGAGCTGGTCAGGATGCAGAAAGCCCTCGAGGGGACGTTCAACAACTTCCGGGCGGAACTGAACGGAACACCGGTCACGGACAACCGGATCAAGGACATCCTGCGCGACGAGACGGACAACGGCGCGCGGCGGGCCGCGTGGGAGGCCAGCAAGCAGATCGGCACGCGCACCTGCGCGGGCATCCGAGAGCTGGCGCGCCGGCGGAACATCGAGGCGAAGCGCCTGGGCTTCCGCGACTACTTCGCGATGGGTCTCGAGCTCCAGGAACTGGACGAGACGCGGCTGTTCGACACCTTCGCGAAGCTGGAGCAGCTCTCCGACGCGCCGTTCACGGCGTGGCGCGAGCAGCTGGACGAATCCCTGGCGAAGCGCTTCGGCGTGCGGCCCTCGGAGGTCGGCCCGTGGCACATGGCGGACCCTTTCTTCCAGGAGGCGCCCCCCAGCGACGTGTCGCTGGACGGCTACTTCGCGGAGAAGAAGCTCGAGACCCTGGCGAAGACCCACTTCGACGGCACGGGAATGCCGGTGGACGACCTGCTGGCCCGCGCCGATCTCTACGAGCGCGACGGCAAGTGCCAGCACGCGTTCTGCATGAGCATCGACCGGCGCGACGACGTGCGCGTGCTGTGCAATCTCAAGTCCAACGAGAAGTGGATGGGCACGCTGCTCCACGAACTGGGCCACGCGGTGTACGACAAGTACTGCGACCGCGGGCTGCCGTTCCTGTTGCGCGAGCCCGCGCACATCCTGTCCACCGAGGCCATCGCCATGTTGAACGGGCGCTTCACCCATTGCCCCGAGTGGCTGGAGAAGATCGTCGGCGTACCGGCGACGGAAGCCAGGGCGCTGGGCGTGAAGCTGCGCCGCCACCTGGGCCGCGAGTTCATGCTGCTGACCCGCTGGGTGATGGTGATGACCCACTTCGAGCGCGACCTGTACGCCGATCCGGAGGGGGTTCCCGATTCGCGCTGGTGGGACTACGTGGAGCGCTTCCAGAAGCTGGCGCGCCCCGCGGGCCGCAACGCGCCCGACTGGGCCTCCAAGATCCACCTCGCCGTGGCGCCGGTGTACTACCAGAACTACCTGCTGGGCGAGATGATGGCCTCCCAGCTGGCGCGCCACGTGTCCGGCCGCGTCCTGGGCTCCGCCGACGGCGCGCTCGGAGCGCTGGTGAACCGCAAGGAAGTCGGGGAGTACTTCGTGAACGGCCTGTTCGCCCTGGGGGCGCGCCATCCCTGGGAAGTGACCCTGGAGAAGTGCACCGGCGAGGGTCTCAACCCGGCGCACTTCGTGGCGGAGTACGCCGGCTGATGGCCTCCGCCGGCGCCGCCGACCGGTTCGCGGGCCACACGAAGCTGCACCTGGGGTGCGGCCCGCACGTGATGGAAGGCTGGGCCAACCTCGACCTCGAGGCCGGCGAAGGCGCCATCGCCTTCGACCTCACCCGGCCCCTGCCCCTGGCGGACGGCGCCATCACCCACGTGTACTCGGAGCACTTCCTGGAGCACCTCACCCGCGAGCAGGGCCTGGCCCTGATGCGCGAGTGTCACCGGGTGCTGGTCCCGGGCGGGGTGCTGCGCGTCAGCACCCCCGACCTGGCGAAGATGGTGATGGAGTACCTCATGAGCCGCACCACCGAGTGGCGGGACATGGAGTGGAATCCCGCCACGCCCTGCCAGATGATGAACGAGGGCATGCGGCTGTGGGGGCACCAGTTCCTCTATGACGAGAAGGAGCTGCGGGCGATGCTGGTGGAGGCGGGGTTCGAGGCGGCGCAGCGACTTGCGTGGCGGCAGAGCGGGCGCGCGGAATTGCGCGGCCTGGAGACCCGGCCGTACCACGGGGAGATCATCCTGGAGGCGGTGAAGTAGGGCGGCGCCAGGCCGCCCTTCATCCCGCCGGCGCGGGCGGGGTCACGGCCTGCCGTGCCTTCGCTCCCATGATCATCATCCAGAAGATGATCGGCACCTCCCCGAGGTAGAGCGGCATCAGGAGCCGGAATATCATGCGCTTGTGCTCCGGGAAGAGCACCCCTGTGACGCTCGACACCATGTACGCCAAGCCCGCGATCATCAGCAGGACGCCGAGGATCCGGGGGAAGAAGCGGGACTTGATGACGAGGATGCCGAAGGGAAGAAGCCACAGTCCCCAGAAGGCGGTGACCACCCCGGCGCAGTCTCCGTGCAACTTGAGCGCGCCCAACGCCAGGGCATCCAGCTGGGGCTTGGTGAACACCGACATGTAGTCGGTGCCGGCCAGGAGCATCAGGGGGACGAACTCGAGGAGCAGGTTGGTGAACGCGAGCGCGATGCCGGTGGACACCAGCAGGACCATGAGCATGCTGTGGAACCGGCTCGCGTCCCGGAGCAACCGGTACAGGCCCGCGACCAGGAAGATGAAGATCACCAGGGTGGCGATCCCGAGCAGGATCCCGAGGCGGTAGGTGGGCTCGCCCGCGGTGATGTTGCGGGCCGTGGCAGCGGCGTCGCCGGGCACCATGAATCTCGGAAACAGGAACTCGCCGACGATTCCCAGGATCATGAAGATGAAGTAGAGTGCGCCGATTCGATGCGCCATCGCCTTGGTTGAGTTCACGGCCTGCCTCCGGGTGGATGCCGACTCCCGCGCGGGGGCTGTTTCCGCGGACCGGGATGAGTGACGCGCAGCCCGGAACGTCCCAGGCGAGTCCGAACCAGTATACGCTCCCGCCCGCCGGGGAGTTTCAGCAACGCGCGGGCATCCCGCACCCGCCCCGGGCGCGCCCCTACTTCACCCGGACGACCTTCGCCACCCCGGCCTCCTGGCCGCATTCCACCCGCAGCCAGTACACCCCTGAAGCCGCCCACCCGCCGCCCGAAGCGGCGCCATCCCAGATCAGGGTGGTCTCCGTCGGACCCGCCGGAAGCCCCCACGCCCGCAGCACCCGCCCCGACACATCCACGATCCGGGCCCGGCGCGCACCCAGTCCGCCGCGCACGCTGAATTCCACACCGCCCGCAGACACTGCTCCGCCCAGTGCCCGTACCGTCAGCGGCCGCGCCCCCGGACGTCCCGGCCCGGGCACCGCCGTCGGCGTGCCCAGGTCGAACGCGATCCCGCCCGGCTTGAGGCCCGTGCTGACCGGTGTGGACGTCTTCTGCACCCCGCTGGCGGCGTCGAAGACCCGCACCCCCGGCGCGGACGATGACCGGTCCGCCACCCACACCTGCCCCGCGTCGTCCACGTTGACGTCCACCAGCACGAACCCGCCGGGCGCGTAGATCGTCGCCGTGCGCCGGTGCGTGGAGAGATCGAACCTCACCAACGCGGTGTTGAACGATGCGTCCGACACGATGGCGTAGCCCTCCGTTCCGGAGGTGAACCGGAACAAGTTGATGTCCGCATGCAGGGAGTCCTCCCGCACCGCGAACCCGCCCGCCGTGAGGCCCACCGGGTCGATCCCCTCGATGCCCCCGTCGAGCACTCCGTAGTCCCCCGTCTCACCCACGTACAGCCGGCCGTCGGCGCGGTTGAGCAACAGCGGCGTGTTGGGGTTGGCCCCGGTGAGCGGGATCGCCTGCTTTCCGGGCAGCGCGGGATTGGCATCCAGCACCGTGTCGGCGTCGGTGTCAATCACCACGACCTTCCCGGGCCCCGTCGGCGCGTAGAAATTGGCCCGGTCGAGCAGTTGCAGCGACACGAACAGCCGCTTCCCCACCACCGCGGCCTGGTCCATCTCGGGAATCCCGTCGGCGTCGGCGAAGGCCGCGAAACTGACGGTGCCGGTGTGCGCGCCGGTCTGCGGGTTGACCACCCACAGTTCGGGGCTGTCATAGCGCGTCACGTACGCCTTCGTGGTTGAGACGAACGCGATGTCGTGCGGATTGGAGCCCGCGCCGACCGAGAACTGCACCACGATGTGCCACGAGGGCACCGGGTCCAGCACCTGGATGTTGTCCCCGCCCGCGCGGTTGACCACGTGAAAGCGACCTCCGTGCCAGCGCACGACGGCGTCGCTGCCCGTGGTGGCCACGTTGTCGTGAAGGGTCCACGGCGAGTTCAGGCCCACGTCGGCGGCGCTGCCACTCACGCCGTAGTCGGTGGTGACCACCAGGGCGCGGGTCGCGGCCCGCGCGGCCGGCACGGCCGGCGTGCCCAGGAGCAGGATCGAGAGGATGGCCAGGGATGCGGTGCGCATGGTGCGGTTCCTTTCAGGGCAACTCCGGCCGGCGGCCGGCGGGTGCGTCGGGCCCGGTGGAGCCGGGCGCGGAGGTCCATCGGAGAGTGAGCCGGGCGGTTCGGCCCGGAAGCGGGTATCCAAAGAGATCGGAGGCGCGACGGTCGGTCAGGTTGTCGAGCGCGAAGCGCAGGGCCAGGCCGGCGGGTTCGATGGGCGCCTCCAGCTCCAGCGCCCACAGGGTGCGCGAAGCGGCCAGCGAGCCCTCCGCGTGGGCGCGGTCCAGCCAGTTGCGGCCCACGTGTTGCGCACGCAGCGTGGGACGCAGAGGGCCGGCATTCCACATCGCCCGGGCAAACGCCTCGAACTCGGGGCGGCCGGGCAGTTGCTTGCCCGCGCGGGTGACATCGCCCGACTTGTCCACGGCGGAAAGCCATGTGGCCGAGGCCTCGGCCTCCAGCGCCCCGAGCGCGGCGCGGGCGCGCAGTTCCTCCCCCGACACGCGCACCCGACCGCTGTTCTGCGGGATGGCGGTCCGCTGCGAGTTCTGCTCCGGCACGATGGCGTCGGTGACCGTGCCCCAGAAGTACGCGCCTTCCAATTCGAAGGCACTCGGGCCCCGCGCCAGCCGCCACGCGAAACCGGCATCCTGGCTGGTGCCGCGCTCCGGGCGCAGCGAGGGGTTGCCCACCTGTGAGCCCTCGACGCCGAAGCGTTCCGACATGCTCGGAAGCCGCTGGTAGACGGCCGCATCCGCCTTGAGCCACAGCCCGGGCAGAGCGCGCACCGAGACGCCCGCCACGGGCAGGATGCGCGATTCCATCGCGCCACCCATCGGAGGCGTGGCTCGCCCCATGCGGTCGATGGTGGAACCGCGGTCCGCCCACCACTCGGCGCGCGCCCCGGCGGTTGCCTCCAGCCGCTCGCGCTGCAGGGAAGCGCGCGCGCCCAGCACGCCCGAAGATCGGTTGGCGCCGCGCGCCGTGCGCTTCGGCAGCACGAACTCCGGCGCCCAGTGCTCCACCGTCTGCTGGATTGCCGCTCCCAGCTCCGCGCCACGCCCCAGCCTCCGCGTGCCGTGCAGTCGCGCCCCGAGCACCTGGTCGGTGCTGCGTGATTCCAGGTAGCCCACCTTCAACTCGCCGCGCGGGTCCTCGAAGTGCGCTTCGCCGCGGGTGTAGAACGCCTCGGCGCTCAGCAGCCCGGCGCTTTCCCGCTCCCACAGGCGGGCGCGGACGCGGGCCGCTCCGCCCGAGGAGCGGAAGCGCGAGTGGTACGCCTGGAAATAGCCGGGTCCCGGCAGGCCCTGCGCGGAGGAGAAGGCGTAGGCGCCCACGGCGACACGCCCGCGCGTCGCCAGCAGCGAACCGCGCCACCGGTCCAGGTCGTTGTTGACGCGGACCACGCCGGTGTCGTCTCCCGCTTCGAACCACGTGCCGTTGTCGCTGCGGTAGGCGAAGTCTCCGCGGTAGGTCTCGTGCGAGAGCGCGAAATGGGCCGTGGCGCCGGCCGCGAGCAGCGAGGCGCCGAAGGACTCCTGCCGGTCGCCGTACGAGCCCGCCGCCATGGCTGCCCGCGCCCGCACCGCGCGGGAGGTGTCGCTCACCAGGTTGACCGCGCCCCCCGGCGCGCCCGCGCCAAGTTCGAAGGGCACGTGCCCGCGGTGCACCTCGATGCGCGCGAGGCTCTCGTAGGGCAGGTCGTTGAGGTTCACCGCGCCGAACTCGCTCCAGCGCAGCGGCACGCCGTCCAGGTAGTAGCCTACCTGGGCCGCCGAGCTGCCGCGGATGGAGAGCGTGGCAAACGCCCCAGGCCCACCAGTGGTGCTCACGTGCAGGCCCGGGGCGCGCCGCAGCTCCGCGGCCACACCCCCATCCCGGGCGCCTCGGGGGCCCACCGTCAGCGCGGTGGAGAATCCCGGCGAGCGCGCCAGCCGCTCCGCGTCGGACGGGCGCGGGGCCACCACGCGGACGGTGTCGAGGACCATGGGCGCGGCGCGTGCCGCGGCGGGGCCGCACGCCAGGGATGCGCACGCGAAGAACGCCGCGGCGAAGCAGCGGGGCTCAGGCAGCGGACGTGAAATGAGTGGACGGGATGAACCGGGTGCGCGCGAGCGCCGGAAGCAGGACACCTTCGATCTCCGCGGATCGAGCCGCCCGGCTTCACCGATGGCACGGGCAGCTGGAACGCGGCAGGCCGCTGCGTTCCTCGAAGACCCGGGCAGGTCTCCTGACTGAGGGCTCGACGCGGGCGTCGCCTTCCCGGCTCGGCGCCAGTGGCTTCATGACACCCGCTTGCCCATCACAGTGGCGGGACCGTGGGGGAATCGCACCCCCTTCCCTTTTCACCCGGAAATCCGGGCACCCGGGAATGGCAGGGCTAACGGTAGACCCCTGCGGGGCCGCGAGTCAAGGAGTGCGTGGTCACAGGGCGCCTGGCGAGGGAGCATCAGCGGGGCCGCTGCAGGGTGACCACCCGCCTGGCAGTTGCGACCGGTCCGCAAAGAAACCGCCCGCCCCGCGCTCGCGGGACGGGCGGAGAACCACTGATGGGATGCCGGACTCAGGAGTGACGTCGGCGCAGGGCCACGAGGCCGACCATCCCGCCGCCCAGCAGAATCAGGGTCCGGGGCTCGGGGACCGGTGCGGGAGTGCCGTTGGCGGCGTCAATGCTCGCCCACTCCTCGAACCCGTCGTTGGTGGCGTAGGCCCCGCCGGTGGCGCCGAACTTGGAGTACAGGTACAGGTACTTGCCGGCGTAGGGCTGGACCAGGCTCTGTGGCAGGTAGGCGAACATGTCCCCGGCGCCGCTGCCGCTCTCCAGCGAGTAGTCGAGGTAGATCTTGTTGTCCGAGCCCATGTCGTACACCAGCGTGCCGAGGGAAGCCAGTGAGGAGTTGCTGTGGATATCCGGCGCGTCCGCCGCGTAGATCTTGAGCTTGTCCAGCGACAGCATCGGCGAGTTGCCCGTCTGGTTGATGTCCAGCAGGAAGCGGATGGACGGGGTGCCCTCACGGTCCACGACCCCGAAGTCGTCGAACTTGATCGAATGAGTGAACGAGGCGCTGCTGTTCACGTGCGCCAGGTCCCCGGAGAGCGGGCGATAGTCCGTGTTGAAGCCCTGCTCCCAATCGGAGTGCTGCAGCCTCACGAACGGGTTGATCACGCCGCTGCCCGTGGACTGGTGCTCCACCTGCTTGAAGTACGCGCTGCCGATGAAGCCGCTGGCGCCCAGCGTGGTGAGGTCGAGGATCGTCGCGCCGGACGGCTGGACGGCGAACGCCGCCAGGGCCAGGCACAGACCGGCGACCGAGAGTCTGCGCGTGCACGAGGTCATGTCGGGACTCGCCTCCTTACAGTGCCTCCCGCGCCACCGGGGTGGGCGGAAGTGGGCACGGGGATGGTGCAGTGCGATGGGCTCGGGGCCCTTTCCTACGCAGAGTAGTTTACCAAATATGTTCATAAGAAGAAACAGATATTTACATGTGAGAACATCAGATAGGCCAATCATGGCCGAATCCGAGGCTGGTACTTCGAGGAATGTGTCCGGGGGTTCGGGGTTGAGTGGGTGGGGCGGGGGACCTGGACCGGAGGGCACAAGCGACTGTCGTCTAACGAGTTATCCAGAGATCCTGCGGAACCGGTTGGTCGCCAGCCACATCACGGCGCAGCCCATGGCCAGCAGCGCCCCGTATTGCGGCCACAGCGCGTCCAGCCCGGCCCCCTTGAGAAAGATGCCGCGGATGATCTCGAGGTAATGACGCAGCGGGTTCAGCAGCGTGAACCAGCGGAAGGCCGCCGGCATGCTGCTCACCGGGAACATGAACCCGCTCAGCAGCATCATGGGCTGGAACACCAGGAACGTGGACATGAACGCCTCCTGCTGCGTCGTCGAGATCGAGGAGATGAACAGCCCCAGCCCCAGCGCGGTCATCAGGAAGCACAGGCTGGCCAGCAGCAGCAGCCCCAGGGCGCCCGTGAACGGGATGTGGAACCACAGCACCGCGGCGCCCAGGATCAGCGCCTGGTCCAGCAGCCCGATGAGCGCGAACGGGATGGTCTTGCCGGCGATCATCTCCCAGGGCTCGAGCGGGCTCACCCGCAGCTGCTCCAGCGTGCCCAGTTCGCGCTCCCGCACCACCGCGAGCGAAGTCAGCAGCAGGCACACCAGCAGGATGATGGTGCCCACCACCGCGGGGATGTTGTAGTTCCGGCTGGCCAGGTCCGGGTTGAACCACGCGCGCTCGCGCACGTCCACCGGGGGGACGAAGCGCGAGCCCGCCACCCTGGCGCCGTAGGCGGTCACGATGCGCTCGGCGTAGCCCTGCGCCACGGTGGCGGTGTTGGAATTGGTGCCGTCCAGGATCACCTGCACCGTGGCCCCCTCGCCGCCCGCGGTGAGCGCACGCGCGAACCCGGGCGGGATCTCGATGCCCACCGTCGCGGAACCGTGGTCCATGGCATTCACCAGGTCCGCGGAGCGCTCCGAGCGGCCCACGATCTTGAAGTAGCCCGCCGCGGTGAACGAGCGGACCAGTTCGCGCGACGCCCGGGTGTGATCGTGGTCCACCACGAAGGTCCTGGTGTGCCGGATGTCGGTGCTCACGGCGTAGCCGAAGATGATCAGCTGGATCATCGGCGACACCAGCACCATGCGCGCCAGGCGGGGATCCCGGAACAGCTGCCGGAATTCCTTGCGCACCATCTCGCGCACGCGCTCGAAGCTGGCGGCGAGGTCGTTCACCGGAGCTCCTTGCGGAACGCGCGGGTGGCCAGCGCCAGGCCGGCGGCGGCAAACGCCAGCATCAGCAGTCCCTGGAGCAGCAGGACGTGCACGCCCACGCCCTTGAGGAAGATCCCCCGCGTCACCACCAGGAAGTAGCGCGCGGGCACCAGCAGGCTGATGGCCTGCAGCGGAGCGGGCATGACATCAATGCTGAACATGAAGCCCGAGAGCAGGAACGCGGGCAGGAACGTGGCCACCATGGCCATCTGCGTGGCCAGAACCTGCGAGCGCGCCACCGCCGAGATGAACATGCCCAGACCCAGCGCGCCCACCAGGAACGCGGTGGCCAGGACCATCAGCAGCGCCGCGTTGCCGCGGAACGGCACGTGGAAGAGCAGCACCCCCACCACGCTGGCCAGCACCACGTCCGCGATGCCGATGCACAGGTAGGGCAGCAGCTTGCCCAGCACCACCTCCAGCCGGTGCACCGGGGTGGACGCCAGCTGCTCCATGGTCCCGCGCTCCCACTCGCGCGCGATGGTGAGCGAGGTGAGCATGGCCGCGATGATCATCATGATCACCGGGATCAGCCCCGGCACGATCATGTTGCGGCTGGCCAGCTCCTGGTTGAACCACACCCGGCTGCGGGTGGCCACCGGAAGGCGCATCCCGCTGGCGCGCAGCGCGACGCGGTTGGAGTAGGAGCGCACGATGCCCTGGGTGTAGCCCATCGCGATGGTGGCGGTGTTGGCGTCGCTGCCGTCCAGCAGCACCTGCAGCGGGGCGGTGCGCCCCGCGCCCAGGTCGGCGGCGAAGCCGCGGGGGATGACCAGCGCCACGCGCACCTTGCCGCGGTCCATCAGCGGCTCCACCTCCCGCACCCGCGCGGGACGCGCCGCCACGGTGAAGTAGCCGGAGGCGCGGAAGGCGTCCACCAGCTCCCGGCTGCGGGCGGTGCCGTCCAGGTCCACCGCCGCCAGCGGGATATTGTTCACGTCCCAGGTGATGGCGTAGCCGAACATCACCACCAGCAGCAGCGGCAGCACGAACGCCATCCACATGCTGCGGCGGTCGCGGCGCAGCTGCAGCAGTTCCTTGCGCGCGATCGCCAGCAGGCGACCGCGGTTCAGCCCGGGGCCGCTCCTACCCATCGATCGCGCCCCCCTCCTGGCGGACGCGGGAGATGAACACGTCCTCCAGCGACGGCGGGATCTCCGCCACCCCGGCCAGGCGGATGCCGCGGGAGCCCAGCGCGCCGGGTATCGCGGCGCGGACCGCGGCGACGTCCGCCACCGCCACGTGCACGGCGCGCCCGAACATGCCCGCCTCCAGCACCCCCGGGAGCAGGCGCAGCGCCTCCACCGACTCCGCGCCGTGGTCGGTGCGCACTTCCAGGATGGGCTCGCGCATGGCCGCGCGCAGCGCCGCGGGCGTGTCGAGCGCGATCAGCCGCCCGCGGTTCATGAGCGCCAGCCGGTGGCAGTACTCGGCCTCCTCCATGTAGTGCGTGCTCACGAACACGGTGGTGCCGGCCTCGGCCATGCCACCGATCAGGTCCCAGAAGGAGCGGCGGGAGATGGGGTCCACCCCGGAGGTGGGCTCGTCCAGGAACAGCACCGGCGGCTCGTGCAGCACCGCGCAGCCCAGCGCCAGGCGCTGCTTCCAGCCCAGCGGCAGTTCGCCGGTGAGGCGCCGCGTGTGCTCGGCCAGGCCCGCCATGCCCACCACCCAGTCGCGCCGCTCCGCCCGGCGCTCCCGCGCCACGCCATAGATGCCGGAGAAGAACGCGATGTTCTCGTCCACCGTCAGGTCGGCGTACAGCGAGAAGAGCTGCGACATGTAGCCCACGCGGCGCTTGATCTCGCGCGCGTCGCGGGCCACGTCGAAGCCCGCCACGGATGCGCGACCTGAGGAAGGTTTGAGCAGCGCGGTGAGCATCTTGATGGTGGTGGTCTTGCCGGCGCCGTTCGGCCCCAGGAAGCCGAAGATCTCCCCGGCGCGGACCTCGAAGCTGACGTGATCCACGGCGGTGAAGTCACCGAAGCGGCGCGTGAGATCGCCGGCGCTCGCGGCGAGGGGCGCCGGGGCGGGGCCCGCGCCCGGGGGGGCGACACCCGCGCCCGGACCCGCGTTCCGTTCGTCCATCATTCCGTCCCCGCCCGCTCGACGCGGTCGATGAACACGTCCTCCATGCCCGGCTCCGCGGGCTCCACGGATTCCACCTGGCAGCCCGCCGCGCGAAGCGCGGCGTCCAGCGGCGCGGCGGCGGTCCGGGCGGACGCCACCATCACGTGCAGCCGGTCGCCGAACACCGCCGCGTGGCGCACGCCCGGGTGCCGCAGCGCCACGTCGCGCGCCTGGCGCAACGGCCCGGCCTTCACCGCGAGCATGTCCCCGGCGAGCGCGTCCTGCAGCGCGGCGGGCGTGTCCAGCGCCAGTACGCGCCCGCGGTGCAGGAGCACCAGCCGGTCGAACCGCTCCGCCTCGTCCATGTATGCGGTGCTCACCACCACCGTGGTGCCGGCGGCCACCATGTCGTGCACGATCAGCCACAGATCGCGCCGCGAGATGGGATCCACCCCGAAGGTGGGCTCGTCCAGCAGCAGGATCTCGGGCTGGTGCACCAGCGCGCAGGACAGGCCCAACTTCTGCTTCATCCCCCCCGAGAGCTGCCCGGCCAGGCGATCGCGGAACGGGCCCAGGCTGGAGAAGCGGAACAGCCGCTCCAGCCTGGCCGGCCGCTCCGCGGCAGGCACGCTGTAGAGGTCGGCGTAGAAATTGAGGTTCTCGAGCACGGTGAGGTCCTGGTACAGACCGAAGCGCTGTGACATGTACGCCAGCGAGGGCTTCACGCCCTCGGGGTCGCGCGCCACGCTCACCCCCAGCAGCCGGGCGTCGCCGGAGCTGGGCCGCATCACGCCCGCCAGCATGCGCAACGTGGTGGTCTTCCCGGCGCCGTCGGGGCCCACCAGGCCGAACAACTCCCCGCGGCCCACGGTGAAGGTAAGCCCGTCCACGGCCACCAGCTCGCCGAAGCGCCGCGTGAGGCCTTCGACCTCGATGACCGGCGGGCGCGCCGGCTGGGCGCCCCCGGGCTCCGGCGCGCTCATCGCCTGGGCGACTCCAGGCGGACGTCCGCGGGCATGCCCGGTTTCAGCTCGTGCCTGGGATCCCCGTCAATCTGCACCTTCACGGCGTACACCAGCTTCACGCGTTCCTCTGCCGTCTGCACGCTCTTGGGTGTGAACTCCGCCTCGCTGGCGATGAACACCACGCGGCCCTCGTATTTCTTGCCCCTGTAGGTGTCGGACGTGATGGCGGCCGGCTGGCCCAGGCGCACCGCCCCCACCCGGTCTTCGCGCACGTAGATGCGCACCCACCGGTCGGCGGGGTTCATGAGCGTCAGCACCGGCGAGCCGGCGCCGAGCACCTCCCCGGGCTCCCGGTGGCGCACGGTGATCACGCCGTCGAAGGGGGCGCGCACCGTCATGTTGTCCAGGGTGGCCCGCAGTCCGCGCACCGCGGCCTCCGCCTGCGCCAGCTGCGCGCGCTGCGCCGCGATGCGCTCCTTGCGCGGGCCGGCCTGCATCAGCTGCATCTGCTCGCGCGCCTGGCTGTGCTGGCTCTTCGCGACGTCGAAGGCCACCTGGGCCTTGTCCAGCGCCTGCTCGCTCACGGCGCCGTCCCCGCGCAGCCGCGAAGTGCGGTCCAGGTCGGACTTCGCGTCCGCCAGCCGCCGCCCGGCGGCGACCAGGCCGTCGCGGGCCTGCGCCACTTCCTCGGAACGGAACCCCTTCTCCAGCTCGTCCAGCGCCGCGCGGGCCGCGTCGCGCTGCGCCTCGGCCTGCTGCAGGCGGGCCACGGCCTCGGCGCGGTCGAGGACCGCAAGCTCGGCCCCGGTCCGCACCGTCTCGCCCTCGCGGACGGCGATCGACTCGATCCTGCCGGGGGCCTGGAAGCCGAGCTGGGCGTCGGTGGCCTCCACGGTTCCCGACGCGGCCACCGCCCCGCCGTCGCCGCGGAGGCGCAGCACGACGACCGTGGCCACGGCCGCCACGATCAGCAGGGGCACCACGATACGGACTGGTTTCGGGATCATCTCGAACTCTCCTGG
Source organism: Candidatus Eisenbacteria bacterium (assembly GCA_016235265.1). Lineage (NCBI taxonomy): Bacteria > Candidatus Eiseniibacteriota > Candidatus Eiseniibacteriota bacterium. The sequence continues at coordinate 132,250 of JACRLI010000014.1, read as the reverse complement.
GGTGCGGGCGGCGCGACACGCGCGGCGCCCCGTTCATCGGACAGACAGCGTTTCAGTTCGTCGAACATGTCCATGGCGGTGGCACGCAGCGGCAGCGTTCGCCCGGAGATCATCCAGCGCATCCCCGCGGACTGCGTGACCGCGAGCGCGAGATTGGCCAGGCGCGCGGCCCGGGCCCGGGAGCGGCGGCCACCCTGGGCGCGCAGGAACAACCCGGTCATGCGCGCGTGCAGCAGATCCTGGACCTGGACGGCCTTGCCCTGGAGTCCGCGGGACACCGGCGCCGCGTGCCCGCTCAGCACCACCAGCGGCGCGCCCCCGGTCTGCTCCACGAATTCCAGCAGCGTGAGCACCAGGCCCCGGGCGCCCTGCCAGGCGTCGCCCGGGGGGCGGTACGCCTCGATACGCCGACGCAGCTCGTCGGCGGCGCGGCCCACGGCGTCGGCGAGGATGTCCTCCTTGCCCGCGTAGTGGCGGAACAGGCACGCCTCGGACACGCCCACGCGGCGCGCCAGCGCCGCGGTGGTCCAGGCGTGCAGGCCCTCCTCCGCCAGGATGGCCAGGGTGGCCGCGGCGATCTCCGCGCGCCGCTCCTCGGCCGCCTTGCGCCGGCGCACCGGCGGGCGGGCCGCGGCGCGGGAGTCGGGGTTGGGTCGGGTTCCCATCGTAAGTGAATATTTACTTACTTTCCATTCCAAGTCAAGCGCCCGCCCCCGGATCCCCGGGCTCCGGGGGCAGAAGTCTCCGGAACACTGTCTCGCCGGTGCGGGCCATCTCCCGCAGGTAGGGCCGGCACAACCCGCAGCCCATGCCGGCCCCGGTGCAACGCATGAGCTCCTCCAGCGAACCGCCCGCCTGCAGGCGCTCCCGGAGACGGGCAAAGGTCCAGCCGCTGCACAGGCAGGTGTCCACGCGGATCGGGTCCATGGTCCTGTCTTGGATGAGCCCTGCCCGGTCGGGGAGCGGACGCACGACCCGCCTGGGACGTCTTGACGTCGCAGTTGTCGTGGATGCATACTGCCCATATGGGCAGTATGCATGGAAGAGCCCCGCAGGCGGGCGCGGAGCACCGGCCCGCAAGGCACGAGCCGTGAAGGTGGAGCTGCTGGACGAGCCGGTGGCCTGCCGCGCCGAATTCTCCGCCGGGCGCGTCACGCCCCTGGCCTTCACGCGGGGAGGGCGCGAGATCGTTGTGACGCAGGTGCACGCGCGCTGGGTGGACCGCGCGGGCCGTCACCCGCGGTTCCACTTCTCCGCCGGGACCGAGGGCGGCGAGATCTTCGAGCTGCGCCTGGACGCCGCCGACATGCAGTGGCGGGTGCAGGCGGTGCTGATCGAGTGACGAGCGGGGGCGGCGCCTCCCCGCGGGGCCGGGGCGGGAGCGACTCATGATCCTCCATGTGGACATCGACGCCTTCTTCGCGCAGGTGGAGCAACTGCGCTACCCGCCGCTGCGCGGTCGCCCGGTGATCGTGGGCGCGGGCGTCATCGCCTCGTGCTCCTACGAGGCGCGCCGCCACGGGCTGCGGGCGGGCATGCGGCTCTCCGAGGCGCGGCGGCGCTGCCCGGGCGTGGTGATCCTGGAGGGCTCGGCGCAGACCTACCGGTGCTTCGCGGAGGCCATCTTCGAACTGTGCGGGGGCGTGAGCGGCGCGGTGGAGTCGTACCTGGACGAGGCCTACCTGGACCTTGCGGGCACCGAGCGCTACCACGGCGACCCGGTGGCGGCGGCCGCGCGGCTCAAGGAGCGCATCCGTCGCGAGGTGGGGCTGACCGTGAGCGTGGGGATCGGCCCCAACCGCATGCTGGCGAAGCTGGCGTGCAAGATTCGCCGCCCCGACGGGCTGAACCACATCACCGCCGGGGAGGCCCCCGCGTTCCTGGAGGGCCGTCCCGTGGAGGATCTGCCCGGCGTGGGGCCGCGCACCGCGAGGCGCCTCAGGGGGCTCAACATCACCACCGTCGCCGCGCTGCGCGCGGTGCCGCGCGAGGCGCTGGCGCGGCTGCTGGGTGCGGCCGGCGAGGCGCTCCACGAGCGCAGTCACGGGCGCGACACGCGCGCCGTGGGCCCGCGCGAGATCCCGGGGAGCGTGAGCCGCGAAACCAGCTTTCACTCCCCCGCCACCGACACCGGGGAGATCGAGGGCATGCTGGGCTACCTGGCCGGCCGCCTGGGCCGCGCCCTGCGCGAGCTGGGGCTGGCGGCGCGCACCGTGGGCTGCTCGATGCGCACCTCCGACGGCCAGGGCGACACGCGCTCGCGCACCCTGGCCGAACCCACCGACCTCGACTCGCTGCTGTTCGAGACGGCGCGCGACCTGCTGCGCCGCATGCACACGCGCCGCGTGGCGCTGCACCTGGTGGGGGTGCGCGCCACCGGCCTGGGCCCGGCGGGCGGGCGCCAGGGCCGCCTCTTCGACGCCGACCCCGCGCGCGAGGCCTCGCTGCTGGGCGCGCTGGACGAGGTGCGCGGGCGCTTCGGCCACGGCGCGGTGGTCTCGGGCGGCGCGCTGCACCTGCTGGGCAGGCTGGAGCAGAACGAGCATGGGTTCGTGCTTCGTACCCCTTCACTCACAAAGTGACGGCTCGTGGCTGCGCGGGTGCGCGTCGCCGGGCGAGCTGGCGCGTGCCGCCGCGCGCGCGGGCCACGCGGCGCTGGCGCTGGCCGACGTGGAGAGTCTCGCGCACGCCGTCACCTTCTTCCGCGCGGCGCGGGCCGAGGGCGTGCGGCCCATCCTGGGCCTGGAACTGCGCCGCCCGGAGTGCGCCGCGCTGCTGCTGGCGCGCGACCGCGAGGGCTACGCGCGGCTGTGCGCGCTGGCCACGGCCGCGGCCATGGAGCCCGGTTTCGACGCGGCGGCGGCGCTGCTCGGGGACGCCCGCGGGCTGTTCGTGCTCTCCGACCACGCGGCCACGCTGCGCCGGCTGGCCCCGCTGCCGGAAGGCACGGCGTTCACGCGGCTGCGCGCCGGTTGCGGCGCCCCCGCGCTGGCGCAGCGCGCCGCCCGGCTGGCGCACGAGGCGCACCGGCCGCTGGTGGCCACCGGGGAGACGCTGTGGCTGGAGGAGCCGCAGCGCGAACTGCGGCGCGCGCTGGAGGCCGCGCGCAGGAAGACGCTCGCGGCGCGCGTGCCGCCGGAGTCCGCCGCCCCCGCACACGCGCGGCTGCTGGGGCCGGAGGCGGCGGAGCGCGAGTTCGAGGCGTTCCCGGGCGCGCGCATCCGCAACGCCGCGCTGGCGGAGGCGTGCCGCGTGGACATCCTGCCCGGCCGGCCCATCTTCCCGGCGGTGGACGTGCCCTCGGGAGATCCGCTGGAACACCTCCGGGCGCGCTGCGAGGAGGGCCTGCACGCGCGCTACGGCCCGTGCCGGCTCCCCGCCGCGCGCCGGCGGCTGAGGCACGAGCTGGCGCAGGCGCACGGCATGGGCTTCACGCCGTACTTCCTGCTGGTGGCCCGCATCATGGATTTCGCCCGCGGCGCGGGCATCCCCAGCGTGGGCCGCGGCTCGGGCGCCAGCAGCGTGATCGCGTACGCGCTGGGCATCACCAACGTGGACCCGCTGGAACACCGGCTGTTCTTCGAGCGCTTCCTGCACCCCGAACGCCCGGACTGCCCCGACCTGGACATCGACCTGTGCTGGAAGCGGCGCGAGGAGGTGATCGCGCACGTGCAGCGCGCGTGGCCCGGCGGGCTCACCGCGATGATCGCCACGCACGCCACGTTCGGGTTCCGCTCCGCCTTCCGGGAGACCGCCAAGGCGCTGGGAGTCGGCCCCGCGGACACCGACCGGCTGGCGGCGCGACTGCCGCGGTCGCTGGAGACGACCGCCAGCGAGGTGCACGCCGCGCTCGCGGAGCACCCGCCCGCGCGCCGCGTGGACTGGCGCGAGCCGGAGCTGGACGCCGCGCTGCGCCTGGCCGCGTCGCTGGAGGGCCGCCTGCACCACCTCGGGATGCACCCCGGGGGGGTGGTGATCGCCGACCGGCCGCTCACGCACTACACGGCGCTGGCCCGCTCGCCGCGCGGCGTGACCATCACGCAGTGCGAAATGCGCGCGGTGGAGGCGCTGGGGCTGGTGAAGATGGACCTGCTCGGAAACCGTGCGCTCTCGGAGATCGCGGAGACGGTGGCGGCGGTGGGCGACGGTGGTTCCGCGCGAGCGTCGGCGTTGGGCGGGCGGGGAGAAGACGGGTCGCGCCTCGGTTCCGTTCTGTCAGCCGCCCGCGCCCCCGACGGCGACCCCGCCACCGTCGCGCTGCTGCAGACCGGGCGCACGCTTTCCTGCTTCCAGCTGGAGTCTCCGGCCATGCGTCACCTGCTGCGACAGATGCGCCCGGCGAGCCTCGCGGACACCGTCGCGGCGGTGGCGCTCATCCGTCCGGGGCCGTCGGACTCGGGCATGAAGGAGCGCTACCTCCGCCGGCTGCACGGGCTGGAGCCGGTGAGCGTGCCGCACCCGTGGCTGCGCGAGGCGCTGGAGCCCACGCTGGGGTTGCTGCTCTACGAGGAGGACGTGATGACGGTGGCCGCGGCCATGCTGGGGCAGCCGCTGGCCGACGGGGACCTGGTGCGGCGCGCCATCTCCGCGACCCACACCGACGCCGAGCGCGCCGCGCTGGGGCACACCTTCATCGCCCGGTGCGTGCAGCGCGGGGTGGAGGAGGCGGTGGCGCGGGAGGTGTGGGCGTCCCTGGCGCGCTTCGCGGCGTACTCTTTCTGCAAGGCGCACGCCGCGGGCTACGGGGCGCTGGCGTGGCACGCGGCCTACCTCAAGGCGCACCACCCGGTCGAGTTCTATCGTGCGGTGGCCAACCACCACCAGGGGATGTACCCGCTGTGGGTGCACCTGGAGGAGGCGCGGCGGGTCGGCGTGGAGGTGCGCGGGCCGGCCGTGAATGCGTCCGAGGAGGAATTCACGCTCGAGGACGCAGGCCTCCATCGCGCAGTCCGCGCCGGCCTGGCCACCGTGGCCGCGCTCTCCGCGGCCTCGCGCGCGCGCCTGCTCGCCGCGCGCCGCGCCGACGGACCGTTTGCCTCGCTGCCCGACTTCCTGGCGCGCGCGCGTCTGCCGGAGCGGGAGTGCGCCGCGCTCATCGAAGCGGGAGCGTTCGACTTCACCGGCCGCACCCGCGCCGCGCTGCTCTTCGAGCTCGCCGCCACGCGCGACGCCTACCGTGACGCGCAGCCCGGCGGACTGTTCCCGGGCCACCGCGCACCGTGCGCGCTGCCGGACCTGCCGGAGTTCGAGCCGCTGGAGTCGATGACGCGCGAAATGAAGGCCGCGGGCTTCGCCGTCAGCGGCCCGCCGCTCCTGCCGTGGGCTGGCGTGCTGGGGGAGCTCCGCCCCGCGCCCGCGGACACGCTGGAGCGACGCGTGGGCCGCGAGGTCCGCGTGGCGGGCCTGCCGTGCGCCGCGCGGCGCGTCCGCGCGCGCGACGGGCGCCGCATGCTCTTCCTGACGCTGGCCGCGGCCACCGGCCTGGTCGAGTGCACCTTCTTCCCCGACGCCTACGCGCTGGCTCCCCCGCCGGTCGAGGGCGGCCCGCTGCTGGTGGAAGGCCGCGTGGAGGAGCAGATGGGCGCGGTCACCGTCACGGCCCGGCGGTGGTCGCGACTGCCGGATCCCCGGCCGGGCGATGCGGGCCCACGCGCGGCGGATGTGAGCGCCCGCACGCGGGATGCCCGCGCGGACTCCGGCAGTCTCCCGCTCCCCCGCGCCGCTGCGCGCCCCGCCACTCCGTGGTAAGGTCGCGGGCCATGGGTCCGCGCGCCGAGATCAACACACCCCACCGACCCGCCGAACCGCCCGGCCTCGGCCCGGCCACGTGGTGGACCGTCGCCGCGCTGGCCGCGGTGCGCCTCGCCATCGTCCTGTTCGGCCCCTACAACCTCTCCCCCGACGAAGCCTACTTCTGGGAATGGTCGCGCCACCCCGCGTTCGGCTACTACGACCAGGGACCGATGGTCGCGTGGGCCATCCGCGCGTTCACCCTGCTGCTGGGCGACACCGAACCGGGCGTTCGAGCCGGGGCGCTCGCGATGGGCTCGGCGACGCTGCTGCTCCTCGCCTCGCTGGTGCGCCGCCTGGGAGGTTCACGCCGCGCGGGGTGCCTGGCGGTGCTGGCAGTCTCGCTCACCCCGCTCGGGCAACTCAACGCGATCGTCATGACCTACTACCTGCCGCAGCTGGTGCTGTGGGCCCTGGTGATGCACACGCTGTGGGAGCTTCGCGGCGGGGCCGGCGACACGGCCGCACGTGGCGCCGCCACGGCGCCGGCTCACGGTGCGGACCGCCCGGCCGGCGCCCCGCGCGCGTGGCTGGCCCTGGGCCTGTGGCTGGGGCTCGGCGGGCTCACGCATCACACGTTCCTGTGGCTGGGTCTCGTCGCCGCGGCGTGGCTGATCGCCACGCCCGCCACGCGGCGGGCGTTCACCGGGCCCTGGCCGTACGTGGCGGCGCTGGTGGCGGTGGCGGTGGTCTCGCCCTACCTCGCGTGGAACGCGCAGCACGACTGGGTGGGCCTGAGACACGCGCTGGGGCTGGTGCGCGTGGAGACGCCGACGTGGCGGGGCATCCGTTGGGGAGGCGTGGCGTACTACGTCGAGGGGCAGTTCGCGGTGCTCACGCCGGTGTACTTCGCTTCCGCGCTGGTGGCCATCGGGTCGGCGGCAGCCCGCGCGCGGCGCGACGACGGCGCGCGGCTGCTCGCGCTGGGCACCTGGCCGCTGTTCGCCTACGTGGCCACGCTGGCGTTCGCGGGCCGCTCGGAAGCCAACTGGACCTCGGCCGCCACGCTGGGGCTGGCCGCCGCATGGGCGCTGCGCGTGGACGCGGCCTGGGCGCGCCGGGGGTGGATGCCGCTCGTCGTGCCCGCGGCGCTGGGCACGGCGCTGGCGCTCACGCTGGCCGCGCATGGCGCCCCGCTCTTCTGGAGCCTGGGAGGCGACGCCTCGCGGCCGGACCGGGACCCGCTGCACCGCCTGCACGGCTGGCGGCGGCTGGGCGAAGAGGTGTACGCCGCGCGGCGCGCGCTCGCGGGGCCGACGCCGGCGGTGGCGGCGACGGTGGATGACTACGCCATCCCCGCCGAGCTGTCCTTCTACGCGCCCGACCACGCTCCCACCTGGTGCCCGCCGATCGGGCGGCGGCATCACCAGTACGACTTCTGGGCCCCCGGCGCGCCGCCTCCCGGCGGCAGCGCGGTGTGGGTGACGCGCTCCCCGCTGGCGGGCGACGACCCGGTGCGCGGGCTGTTCCGGGTTTGGAGCGCCGCGCGCGAGGTCCCGATCGTGGAACCGTGGACCGGGGTGGTGCGGCGGCGGTTCTACCTCTACGAATGCCGGGGCTTCCTCGGCGTGCCGCAGGACCGGCTGAGGGAGTTCTGAGCCGGCCCGCCGTCAGCGGGTGGACGAAGTGTCGGGCGCCGCGAGGGCCGCCAGCGTGTCCCACTCGGCCGGCTGGAGACGGAAGCGTTTCCTCATGCGGTCCAGGCCCTTCATCCAATCCTCGCGCGTCATGTCACCGGGATCGGGCAGATCGTGACACCCCTGGCATCTCCGCTCCATCAACTTCCAGCCGTAGGTCTCGGGGCGGGCCGCGCGACGGGATGGCCCCGGCGCGCAACCCGCGGCCACGAGCAGTGCCAGGAGCCCCAGGAGCGCGGGCGGCACGAGACGAGCCCGCGGGACGGGCGAGGCGGGCGCCGGGCGCCGCTCCAGGCGCGCGGACGGGTTCGGCGTCCCACGCGAGACGTGCGGCGCGCCGCCCATCACAGGTCGACGCCCAGGATCGCGCGCACCTGGGTGCGCTCGAAGTCCACCAGGTTCCGGTGTCCCGAGGAGCGGGGGCTGCCCGAGATCTGGGGCATCACCGCCAGCGAGAGCTGCACCTTCTCCGACTGCAGATTGAGGCACGGGCCGGCGGAGAACATGGACGCGGACTTGGCCCCGAAGTTCGGGTACTCCGCCACGTAGCGGGCCTCCAGGCCCAGGGCCACGTGCGAGTTCACGTCGAAGGCGATTCCGCCGGACAGGCTCAGCTTGAACTCGTTGCGCAACACCTCGCCGCTCTCCAGCAACTCCTCCGCGTCGTGTCGGTACTCGAACTCCCCGGCCGCGTTGAAGGCCGCCAGGATGTGCCCCGCGCGGTGCGCCAGGAGCAGCTTCGGTTCCAGCTCGATCTCGTCGCCGGTCTCCGTCACTTCGAAGTACACGGCGGGATCGCCGGGAAGCCGGCCGGGCTCGGCCAGCGAGTAGATCAACTCCAGGGAGGGGGCCTTGAAGCGCAGCGCCTCTCCCGGCGGCTGGCTGAAGTTGAGGTAGGCGGATGCGGTCAGGCGGTGCGTGATCCCGTACTCGAATTCGACGCGTGGATCCCACTGGGTGTGCTGCGTGGAATCCTGCTTGCCGGTCTTCGCCGTGAGCCACGTCTCCAATTCCAGGGTGCCGGCCGGCGGGCGGTACGGTGTGTACGAGTAGAGGAAATAGCGTCGGTCCGCGCGCGCGATGCCCGCAAGCGCCGGCAACAGCAGGACCGCGAGCATGCAGACGGAAAGGCGGGTACGCAGGCCGGCGCGCGCGATGGCGGGCCGGCCGCTGCGGTCAGGCATCCTTCTCATTCGGCTCTCCCTTCGGTTCGAGGCAGAAGATCTCCACGGGCCCGTGGGCCCGGCATGTGGAACAGGGAAGCTCCGTGCCGCACTGGCGGTGGAACCCCTGGAAGCGGTCCAGGAGCCGGCGCTGTTCCTCGTCCTCCGAGGCAAACCGCAGCAGGTCCAGCATTCGGTCGGCGGCGTCGTGGCTGATCACGTGCTCCCAGCGGCACGCCTCGGCGGAGGCCCGGTCGGGCGGCAGGCCCAGGACGTCGGTGAGAAACGTCAGGACGATCTTGAAGCGGCCCCGGACATCCATGGCCACGCGCCGGCCGGGGGGCGTGAGCTTCGGAAAGCGGGCGGCATCGAAGCGCACCAGGCCGCGCTCCTCCAGGTGTCCCAGGGCGATGGAAACCGAGCCCTTGGTGATCCCCAGCCGCGTCGCGATGTCCACCACGCGCGCGTAGCCGCGCTCCTCGCGGAGCTCGAGGATGGCCCGCAGATAGTGCTCGGTGCTCACCGCCAGCCCGTGGCGGTTTCGAAGTGGGGATGTTGACATGGCGACCTCCGGTAGCTTATAGACAACCACGGTTTGTTGACACAAACTATAGGACGACAAACACACCCCTGTCAACACCTTCTTTCTGGTCTCCGTCTCGAGGGGGGGGTGGAGGGGGTGGACCTACCGGCTCACGGTGCTATCGGCTCATCACGTTGTGCGGCGCCGCGCTGTTGTTGGTCCAGGTCACGGTCTCACCCACCCGCACCGAATCCTCGCTGGCCGAAAGCGTGTAACACCCGCCACCGCTGCTCAGGGTAACAGTCGTGTGGTGGTGTGCCGCCTGGATGGCCGCGGAAGCCGGCACCACCACCACCGTGCCGAAGAGCCCCTGGCACGTGCCGTGGATGGTGCACTTGTACGGGAAGTTGCCGGTGGTGTTGAAAGTGTGGGGGTAGCTCTCGCCACCGTTGAGCGTCGGGGAGGAGAGTTCCGTGCCGGTACCGGGGTTGGGGTTGCCGGGGGCGTTGCTTTCGTAGCAGGACGTCAGCAGCCCGGCCACGGCGAACAGGACCAGGGGTGGCGCGAGGGCGAATCTGCTCTTCATGCATGATCCCTTCGCGGCCAGGACGGACGATGCGGCACTCTCTTGGATGCGGCGGACGGAGCCGGCGATGCTGGCAACCGGGGAGCGGGGCCTCTATACTGCGCGCCATGTCCAACCGCGCCCCGCGCCGACCCGCCTCCCTGGCTTGCGCCGGCTGCCTGGTGCTCGCGGGGCTCTTCGCGAGCCCGGCCAGGCCCGCCGCCCCCGATCCCATCGCAGCGTTCCAGCAGGAGCTGGAGCGGGGCACCAAGCTGGCCGCGTCCTCCCCCGCCACCGCCCTTCAGCACTACAAGCGTGCCTACGCCCTGGCCCACGCCACCGGGCTGGACTCGATGGAGGCCGTGTCCCTGCTCCGCATCGGCCAGGTGGAACTGGGTCGCGACGGGGCGCGCGCACGCATCGTGCTGCACGCCGCGCTGCCGCTGTGGCGCGCTCGCGGGGATTCCTCCGGGGTGGCGCGCACCCTGGCCGCCCTGGCCGAGGCGGAGCGCCGCGACGGCCGCCCGGACCAGGCCGTGGCGCTGCTGGAGCAGGCTGCGCAGGCCGCCCGCCAGCCCCGCGAACAGGCCCGGCTATGGCTGCAATGCGCCGCAATCGACAAGGACCTCGACGACGCGCTGGCCCGGGGCCGTCACCTGGAGCGCGCCGCCCGGGCCGCGCAGGATTCGCGCGATCCCGGCCTTGCCGCGCTGGCGGCCGCCGCGCGCGCGCGCCAGCTGTACCTGCAGCGGGCCCTGCCCTCCGCCGAGGCGATGCTCACCGGCGCCGGCGGCGGGGGCGACGTGGCGCCGCTGCCGCCCCGGGCGCGCGCGGCACTTCTCCTGGCGCACGCGGATCTGAATTCCGAGACCGGCTGGTACGCTGCCGCGGCCCGCGACCTGGACCAGGCGGAGCCGCTCTCGTCCGCCGATTCCACCGGCGAGATCCGGCTCGCGCTGCTGGAGCGGCGAGGCGCGCTGGCGTGGACCGGCGGCGATTCGGACTCGGCGGCCACGATCTACCTGGCGCTGCGCGCGGCGGCCCGCGCGGCCGGGGCGAATGACATTGCAGCCCGGGCGGCGCTGGCCCTCGGGCGCATCGAGCTGCACTCCTCGAACCCCGCCGGCGCGCGCACCTGGGCCGGCGCGGTGGCGGGCCACGGCGCCGCGGCCGCCCCTTCGATCGCCCTGGGCGCGACGCTGCTGCACGGGCTGGCCTCGCTGGCCGACCACCGCACCGCCTCCGCGCGCGTCGAGCTGACGAGGGCGCGCCTCGAAGCGCTGCGCCTGGGCGAGCCCGAGATGGAGGCCGCCGCGGACCAGGCCCTGGGGGACGCCGAGACACTCGATGCCCGACCGGACGCCGCGTTTCGCTGGTACGCCCGCGCCGCGGCGGCTCTGTCGCGCGCCGAGACCGCCCGCTGGATGCAGGACGGACCGCGCGTGCCGGCCTGGGTCGCGAGCGACGGCCTGCTGCGTCGGCGCCTGAACGTGGCGCTCATGGAGCCCAACCCGGCGCGCGGCTGGCAGCTGCAGGAGGACGCCCGCGCCGCGGCGCTGCTGCGCGCGCTGGAGGGTCCGGGCGCCGCGCGGCTGCGCCTCTGGACGCCGCAGGAGCGGGCCCTCGCATCCGCCCTGGCCGTGGAACTGGCCGCATCCCGCGCGCGCCCTCCGGCGGGCGAAGACGGCTGGCTGCCCCTGGTGCGCGCCGCCGACAGCCTGCAGTCCGCGGTGGACGCCCGGCTCCTGGCCGCGCGCCACTTGCGCCCCGCGGCCGTATCCGAGGTGCAGCGCGCGCTGCGCCCCGGCGAGGCCCTGCTCACGTACTCCCTGGCGGCCGACGGCGCCTGCGTGTGGATTGCCACGCACGATTCGCTGGTCCGGGTGGACCTGGGCCCGTCTCTGGATCTGGTGCCGGCCTGCCGCCTGGCCTCGCGGGGCAGCGACAGCTCCGCCGCGATGCTTCGGGACCGGCTGGCCCGGCCGGTCGAGCCCCGCCTGCCGCCGGGGCTCACCCGCCTGGTGCTCGTCCCCGACCCCGAAATGGTGACCGTCCCGTCCAGCCTGCCGTGGAGCATCCCGCCGCAGGCGAACCCGGCCGCCGGCACCGCGGGTGCTGCCGAACCGGCGCGCGCGGTGGCCGCCTCGGCCGGCTCGTGGGCGTGGCTCTCGACGCGGCCGGCCGCGCGCACGGGCCGCTCCTCGTGGGTGGGAGTCGCGCCGGGCTCGCTGTCGCCGGTATCGGAGGGGAACGGCACCCCGGAGGCACCCGATTCCGCGGGCCCCGGCCCGGATTGGTTCCGCGCGGGAGCCGGCGGCCGTGCCGTGGGCACCCCCGTGCGGATCGCCCAGCGTGCCGGGTGCACGGTCCTCCTGGGGCCCGCTGCGGCGCGCGCCACCGGCGGGAACCACGCGGGAGGCGCGATGGCGGAATCCCCCGGCCTCGCGGCCCTGGCCCGCGCGCACGCAGCGCTGGAAACCGGTGTCTCGGTCGTCGCTGTGCAGGTGGGGGGCCCTCCGCCGTCCGGCCCTCCGGGGGCCGCACCGGGGCGGGGGGACGCGGATCCCACATCCGCCTGGATGTCCGCGTTCCACTCCCGGCTCCAGGCCGGGGCCAGCGCCGCGCGCGCCGCGGCGGCTGCGGACTCCGCCGCACCGGGCCCGGCGTTCCTGGTGCTGGGCTCCGCCTTCGAGTCCGTCCGGCTGGCGCCGGAGTTGCGCGTGGTCCCGTGGGTCGGCGCGGTGGCGCTGGCCACGCTGGCGCTGGTGGTGATCGTGCTGCTGGCAGGAGCCGCCCGCGGCCGCAGGGAGTAGCCGTCCGGGCCGGGAGCCTCAGCGCCCCGGCCCGCAGCGAAACGACAAAGGGGCGGGACGCGCATGCGTCCCGCCCCTTTGTCGTTTCGCGTCCCGGAAGTCCGGGAGCTGCTCCGGCCCCACCGCGACGGGTCCGAAGCGCGGCTACTTCTGTGGCGCCGGCGCGGGCGCGGGCGCCGCCCCTTCGATGGCCTCGACGGTGATGTTCAGGTTCACGTCGTCGCCCAGCACGAACCCGCCCTTGTCGAGCTGGTGGTTCCACAGCACGCCGAAGTCCTTGCGGTTCAGCTTGCCGACGGCCTCGAAGCCCATGCGGCCGACGCCGTCCGCGCCCGGGCCGGAACCCAGCACGTTTGCCGTCAGCGTCACAGGACGCGTCACGCCGCGCATGGTGAGGTCGCCGGTGAACTCGAAGCTGTCCTTGCCCAGCGGCTTCACGGACTTGCTGGCAAACGTGATGGTCGGGAAACTGTCGGCGGCGAAGAAGTCCGCGCTGCGAAGGTGATTGTCCCGCCGCTCCACGCCGGTGTTGATGCTGGCGGTGGGGATCTCCACGGTCACCGAGGAGGCGGCCAGGTTGGCGGCGTCGTAGGTGAAGGTGCCCTTGAACTTCGCGAAGTTGCCGTGCACCTTGCTGACCAGGTGGCGGATGGTGAAGCCCACCTCGGAATGCGACGGGTCGATCCTGTAGCTGACCGGGGCGGCCTGCGCGGAGACGGCCGCGGCCAGGCCCAGGGTGGTGAGCGTGCGGACGAGCGTGCGACGTTTCATGAGTGACATTCCTTTCGCTGTGGGTCCCGGGTCTCGGGGGATCCGGGAGGCGCGGCGCCTCCCGGACATGTTGAATTCACTTCGCACGCCGCCATGCGCGGGCGCCGTGCGACATTTCAATCAGCTTCCAGGTCCGGGCCGTAGAGCTTCTCGACCAGGCGGCTCAACTCGAAGCGCTCGGCCTCGGTGAGCCTGCCCATGACGCGGCGCGTCTCGCGGCGCATCGGGCCGTCAATGGCATCCACCGCGCCCAGCCCCTTCGCGGTGATGCGCGAGACCGTGGTGCGCCGGTCCAGGGTGCCGGGACACCGCTGTACCATGCCGGCGGCGTCCAGTCGGTCCAGGGTGCGCGTCACGTCGGGGTTGCGGTCGAGCATCCGCACGGCGATCTCGCAGCGGGTGCGCCCCTCCGGGCCGGCCCCCCTCAGGATGCGAAGCACGTTGTACTGCGAAACGCTGAGTCCGTCCCCGGGGAGCGCCCGCATCACACACGCCTTCAGGTAGTCCGCGGCCACCAGCAGATTCAGGAGCACCTCCTGGTGGCTGGACTCGAACCGGGTCTGCTTCAGTCGCCTCGCCAACACTTCACCCATGATCTGGGCCCTCTCTCAGTTATGTGTTGCAACACATATTTGGATGCCGGGGGTACGCGGGGGATTCCAGGAAGACCGCCGGGAGGAGTCTCGGAGGGCGGGAGCTGCCGGGGAGCCGGGGATCCGGAGGGAATGCGGCGCCGCGACGAGGGCCGGTTCAGGCGCGCGGAGCGGCCCCGTCCCCCAGCTCCGCCTGGAGGCGCTCGCGCCAGTCTTCCGGAGCGCCATGGTATTGGGAGACAGTGAGTTGTGCAGCGTCCAGGACGTCCCCGGAGCCCATCCGGTGGGAGTCGGAGAACACGTCGCCCCCCCGGGATTCGATGCGGCCCAACTGGCGCTCGTAGAGCGACACCAGGAACGCCAGCACGAAGGCCGCCCCGGGCGGCATCTCCTGGCCGGGGAGCCGCCAGGGATCCCCGGCGCGCCGGCGGATGGCCCGGGCGCGACCGGCCACGGAAAGCACCCAGGCGTTCCGGGCGGCGGCCGGGCCGGTGGTGAGGGCCGACGGATCCAGCCCCGCGGCGCGCAGCTCGGCGCGGGGCGCCAGGGCCGTGCCCCGCATGGGCCCTTCGAGGTCGCGGGCCAGGTCGCGCAGTCCGTGCACCAGGTAGGTGAACCGCGCCAGCTCGGCGAAGGCGGGGTGATGCGAAGCGGGATGAGGCACGTGGCGGCCCCCGGCGGACGTGGAACTCATCAGCATGGCGAAGAGCCGGCCCGGGCCCACGGCCACGCCCTCGGAGTAGGCCAGGAACTCCTCGAGCGTCTCGAAGCCGTCGCGGCTCAGGTCCTCCAGCAGCGCCGCCCCCAACCGCTCCCAGGGCTCGAAGGGCAGCTCGCACACGCGGAAGAGCGTGGCCAGCGCGCCCTGCATCACGTCACCGGTCCCCCGCTCGCCGCGGCGGGCGGCGCGCGCCCGCTCCAGCCAGCGGGTCACTCCGGCGCGCAGTTCGGTCCCGCCGGCTCCCGCGGCGCGCTCGTCCACGGCGTCATCCACACCGCGCATGGAGGCGTAGGCCACCTCGAATGCCGTGCGCGGCAGCGGGTCGGCCAGCAGCCGCGAGGCCAGGTACAGGTAGGGCCGTCCCGCGGAGGTCACCGCGTGCGCGGCGCGCACCTCCTCCGCCGTCCACGGCTGTGGTATCTTCATCGTTCGCATGAAAGGATGGCCCCGGTGACCTCTGATCGCCCGACCCGGAACCGACCGCGCGCCTCGCACAGCCGATTCTCGCCGCCTGCGGTGCCCCGCGCCGAGCGGGTGTACGTGAACCGCAACCTGCGTTTCTCCTCGGTGTCCGCCATCGGGTTCGACCTGGACCATACCCTGGCCCACTACGACCCGCTGCCGGTGGAAAAGCTGGCCTTCGAGGCCACCCTCGACAAGCTGGTGACCGAGCGCAACTACCCGCCCGAGATCCGCAACTTCCGATACGACCCGGCCTACGTGATCCGCGGCCTGGTGGTGGACCGCGACCGCGGCAACGTGCTCAAGATGGACTACTTCAACTTCGTGGCCCGCGGCTTTCACGGCCGGCAGCGGCTCGGCACGCAGGCGCGGCGGGAGATCTATCGCGCCCAGAAGTTCCACCTGGCGCACACCACCCACGTCTCGGTGGACACGCTGTTCCACCTGCCCGAGGTGTACCTGTTCATGTGCCTGGTGGAGTTCCTGGAGCAGAAGGAAGGTCGCTGCGACCTGGACTACTCCACCGTGTACGGCGACGTGCGCGCCATGATCGACCGGGCGCACGGCGACGGCGCCATCAAGACGCCCATCGTCGGCTCGCCGGAGAAGTTCCTGCGACGCGACCCGCTGCTGGCCCCCACGCTGGAGGACTTCCGCCGCAGCGGCCGGAAGCTGTTCCTGCTCACCAACTCGGAACTGTACTACACCGACGCACTGATGTCGTACCTGCTCCCGCCGGCGGAGACGGGGCGCCGGAACTGGCGCGAGTTCTTCGATCTCATCGTGGTGGACGCCGGCAAGCCCGGCTACTTCCTCTCGGGGGCCAACCACGTGCAGGGACTTCACCCGCCGGACGGGCCGGGTGCGCCCCGCCACCTCGAGGAGCAGTTCGGCGTGCCGGCCTACAGCGGCGGGGACGCCGCGTTTCTCCAGAAGATCCTGGACGCCGCCGGCGACCGCGTCCTGTACTTCGGCGACCACACCTACGGCGACATCCTGCGCTCCAAGCGCTCCCTGGGCTGGCGCACCGCCATGATCGTGCCGGAGGTGGAGGCGGAGGTCGGCGTCACCGGGACCATCGCCGAGGACCTCAAACAGCTGGCGGCGCTCATCGACGCGCGCGACCGGGTGGAGCTGCGCCGCGCCGCGGCCGAGCGCGAGTTCCGCGCGCTGGCGCTCACCGACCCCGGCGCGTCGGAGGCCAAGGCCGCGCGGCGCCGCACCCGGCTGGAGGCGCTGCGCCGGAACATGGGCGCGCTGCGCGAGGAGCTGGCGCGCCACACTTCCGAGATTGACGTGCTGGGGCGCAAGTGCAGCAACGCCTACAACCGCCACTGGGGCTCGGTATTCCGCGAGGACAACGAAATCACGCGCTTTGGTCACCAGCTCAAGGACTTCGCGTGCCTGTACACCTCGCGCGTGAGCAACTTCCTGCACTACCCGTCCAACTTCTACTTCCGATCCCCCGTGGGGCTCATGCCGCATGAGATGTAGCCCCACCGGGGCCGCCGGGTCCGGGCGTCCCGCCGAGCGCCGGGCAGGGGTCCCGGCGCCCTGGTGGCAATCTCCCCCGCGCTGGCTGGTCTTCGCATTGCCCGCCGCGCTGGCGCTGCTGGTGAGCCTGCCGGCGGCGCAGGGCCCCATGTTGTGGGACGATGTGCTGCTCATCCCCGGGGACCCTTTTGTCCACCGGCTCGGGAACGTGCCCGCGGCCTTTCTTCGCAGCTTCTGGGCGGCCAAGCCGGGCGGCCCCGAGTACTTCGACTACTACCGCCCGCTGACCACCGTGACCTACATCGTCAACTACGCGCTCTCGGGCCCCTGGAGCGGGCCCTACCACCTGGTGAACTCCGCGATCTACGCGGGCACCGCCGGGCTGCTGGCGCTGCTGGCGGCCGAGCTGGGCCTGGGGGCCGGCGTGGCGCTGGCCGCGGGGGCGCTGTTCGCGGCGTGGCCGCCGCACAACGAGAACGTGGATTTCATCTCGGGCCGCACCGACCTGCTGGTGGGGCTGTTCCTGCTGCTGGCCCTGGGTGCCTGGGCCCGGGAGCGGCGGGCGGCGCGGCTCTCCCCCGGAATGCTGGCCGGGCTCGCCGCGTGCTCCGCGGGTGCGGCGTTCTCGAAGGAGCTGGGCTACGTGGGCCCGGCGGCGCTGCTGCTCTACGAGTGGACCGCGCCGCGGGCAAACGTGGCCGGCGCGGGGGCCGCGCGCGTGGCCGCCCGGCTGTTGGCCGCCGGGGTTCCGGTGGCCGCCGCCGCGGGGCTGCGCACACTGGCGCTCGAGCACCGCACGATCTCCGCCTACCCCCCGCCGATGCACATGTTCGCCACGCTGATGATCGAGACCCGCACGCTGCTGGCCCCCTGGCCGCTGTTCCTGAACCAGCGATTCGTGCCGACGGATTTCGGCCGCCCGCCGCTGGCGGCGGTGATCGCGTGGACCCTGTTCTTCGTCGCGGGATGGCTGCTCCTGCCCCGCCGGGGGGAGCGCGCCGCCTGGCTGGCAACCTGGCTGCTGCTGGCCCCCGGCTGCGCCATCGGGGTGCCCGCCAGCCGCATGCTCTACGTGCCCACGCTGGCGTTCCTGCCGCTGGCGGCATGGAGATTGTCGCGCCTGCCCTGGCCCGCGCCCGCCCGGGCGGCGGCGTGCGCCGCGGCCGTGGCGCTGGGATCGGCCGGCTTCGTGTTGGCGGGGCAGGTGTGGTCGGACGACATCGGGCTCTACCGCCACCTGGTGCGCGAGGCTCCGCAGGACGCGGTGGTCCACGGCGACCTGGCCAGCCTCTACGATCTGCGCGCGAACCGGCCGGACCTCGCGGACTCCACCCGGGAGCGCCTCCGGAGCCTGTCGGTGCGCCACGCGAACCTCTCGCTGGCGATCGACCCCAACCTGTCCTACTCGTGGTACCGGCTGGGACGGCACGAGGCGCAGCTGGGGCACGATTCCGTGGCCGTGGCCCTGCTGGTGCGCGGGCTGAAGATCCGGGAGGAACCGGCGGCGCGCTTCGTGCTCGCCCAGTCCTACACGCGGCTGGGCCGCCTTGCGGAGGCCGAGTCGTGCGTGTTCCAATCCATGCGGGGTCCGACGGGCCGCGGCGACCCGGAGCGCTGGGTGGAGCTGGGATGGATCCAGTTCCGCCAACGGCGCTTCGAGGAGTCCGCGCGGGCCTCGGCCGGGGCGTTGGCCCTCGCGCCGGGCCACTCCGTGGCAGCCTACAACCGGGCGTTGGCGCTGGGCTGCGCGGGACACTTGGACGCCGCGCGCGCCGCCTACCGCGAGGCGCTGGCGCGCGACCCCGACGGATCGCAGGCCGCCGCCGCGCTTGCCGACATCGCGGAGCACGGCGCGGGCGGCGGGCCGCGCGCGGGCGAGGTGGCGCGGGTGTTCCTGGAAACCGCGGGGCTCGCGGGATCGGCGCCCGGGGCCCTGTCCCCGGGCCTGGTGCCGCGGCTGCGCGAGGCGCTGGCGCGCGCGAAGACGACCTGGCCGGACCTGGCCCGCCTGGAGGCGACGTCGAATGGAGCGCGATAGGGGCAGCACCCGGGCCGCCGCCGGGCCCTCGCTCCCCGGGTGGCTGGGCCGCCCCGGGCGCCGGACGCTGTTCTTCGCGCCCTTCCTGCTGGCGCTCCTGCTCTCGCTGCCCGCCCTGCGCTGGCCGCTGGTGTGGGACGACATCAACCTGCTGGCCGGGGACACCTTCACGCACCGACTGCGCAACGTGCCCGCGGCGTTCACGCGCCCGTTCTGGAACATGGATCCGCCGAGCCGGGAGCGGTTCGACTACTACCGGCCGGTGACCACCGTCACCTACATCCTGAACTACGCCGCCGGGGGACTGCGAAGCGAGGGCTACCACGGCGTGAACTCGCTGCTCTATGCGCTCACCTGCGGCCTGCTGGGACTGACGCTCGCGGAGCTGGGGCTGGCGGCGGGGGTGGCGCTGGCCGGCGCGACCCTGTTCGCGGCGTGGCCCGCGCACAACGAGAGCGTGCTGTTCATCGCCGGGCGCACCGACCTGCTGGCGGGCGGGTTCGGGCTGCTGCAGCTGTTCTTCTGCGCGCGCCACCGTCGCGATCGCGGGCCGGGGGCGCTGAACCTGGCCGGCATGGTGGTGGCCGGCGCGGGGGCGGCGTTCTCCAAGGAAGTGGGGTTCGCCATGCCGGTGGTGATCCTGGCCCATGAGTGGGCCTCGGGATGGCGGCGCGATTCGTGGATCCGCTCGCTGGCCTCGGTCGTGCCGGCCGCGGCCGGCTTCACGGCCGCCCGGCTGGTGCTGGCGGGGCGCCCGCACGCGGCCTGGGCGGGAGTAGAGCCCTTCCTCACCACCTTCGGGCTGGCCTCGAGCATCCTGCTCCTGCCCTGGCCCCCGAGGCTCGGCATCACGCAGTATCCGCACCTCTCCGTTCCCGGCGTG
Source organism: Candidatus Eisenbacteria bacterium (assembly GCA_016235265.1). NCBI lineage: Bacteria > Candidatus Eiseniibacteriota > Candidatus Eiseniibacteriota bacterium. The sequence goes on along the minus strand of JACRLI010000014.1, from coordinate 112,797 downwards.
ACCGCGATCGCGGTTTGGGCCGTCGCGGCGGCGCTCGCGCTCTTCACCCTGCCGGGGCGCGGCGCGCGGGCGGCCTGGGCGCTGGCCTGGGCTATCCTGGGTGCATCCTGCATCATCGGGATGCCGGCCGAGCGGCTCACCTACATCCCCAGCATGTTCCTCCTGCCGTTGTGGGCGGAGCGGCTTTCGCGCCTGCCGTGGCAGGAGGCGCTGCGCGGACTCGCGTGGGGGGGCCTGGTGGCCGCGGCCGCGGCCGGGTTCCTGGTGGGCGGGCAGAAGTGGGCTTCGATGCCCGCGCTCATGGAAGCCGGGGTGCGCACCTGCCCGGGAGATCCGAGCATGCGCGACAACCTGGCGGATGCCTACTACTACCTCACCACCTTGACCGGGGCCCCGGACACGGCGCGTGCGCGACTGCTCGAGATGTCCGCGGAGCAGTCGCGCTATTCGGCGATTCTCGACGCCCGCCGGCCGCGGCCGTGGTTCTCTCTGTCCCGGACCTACTTCGACCTGGGCCGCGATGCCCGGGCCCTGGACGCCTCCCGCCGCGGCCAGGCCCTGGGCGAGCTGCCCGCGGGGTTCTTCATGAGGGCCCAGATCCTCACCCGCATGGGCCGCTTCGACGAGGCCGACGACGCCGCGTACCGGGCGCTCGCCGACCCGGTGGGAATGCACGACCCGGAGCGGTGGACGCTGCTGGGCTGGATCCGGTTCCGCCGCGGGGACTATGGGCAGTCCGTGCTGGCCTCGCGTCAGGCGACGAAGATCGATCCGCGGTCGCGCGTCGCGGCCTACAACATGGCGCTGGCCCTGGCGTGCTCGGGCGCGGACTCGGCGGACACCGCCTTCCGGAACGCGCTGCGGGTGGATGACGATGGCTCCGGCGCGGCCGCGGCGCTGGAGGACATCGCCGAGCACGGCGCGCGCGGCGGCAAGGGCGCGGAGGTCGCGGCGCGCGCGTTCTTCGGAGCGGCGGCGGCGCGATTCGCCGCGCACGACAGCGTCGGCGACGCCTTGGAGGTCGCGCTGGGAAAGGCGGCGCAGACCTGGCCGAAGCTCCGCGACCTCGCCCCCCCGGGAGCGGTCCGGTGAGGGCGATCCCCTGCCTGTGGCTGGCCTGCGCCCTGGCCGTGGCGGCGGCGCCCCCACCGGCGCGGTCCCAGGCCGCGGTGGCGGACGGGCCCCCGGAGGCGATGGGCGCGAATGTCCTCGTGGACCGCCTCGTGGCGCTGGGATTCGAGGAGGTCCGCGTGGCGGCGGCCCCCGGCGCCGGCGCGTCCGCCGCAGCCGCGGGCCTGCGGGTCGTCCTCGAGAACCGCCGCTTCCGGGACCCGGCGTTCGCCCTCGGCGTCGTGGCCGCGGTCCTCGCGGGGCAGGACGCCTCCCGGGACTGCGAACTGATCCTGCTGCGCCAGGGCCTGCCCGTGGCCCGGCTCCGGTTCCTCCCCGAAGACGTGGGAGCGCTGGCCCGCGGCACCCTCGCTCCGGAGGTGTTCGCCGACCGCATCGAGTGCGAGCCGCTGCCGGACCTCGACGTGGAGGCGTGGCTCGCCGCAGGCGGGCCACCCGGGCCACCCGCGCGCTCCCGCGCCCGCATGCGCTTCGACGTGGGGCCGCGCGTGACCTTGGACAGCCAGTTCGGGCACATTGACCAGCCGTTCACCTACCACCTGGAGATCGGCCCCGAGATCAGCACCCAGCCCTGGAAGGGCGCGCTGCTGCGGGCCAGCTGGGCGTTCCCATGGGCTCACGGCAACGACATCCCGCCCGACGGGCTGCACCCGGACTATCACCAGAGCCGCCTCGGAGAGGCGGCGCTGTTCCAGTTTCACCGGCTCGGAAGCCACGTCCTGGGTTCCTTCTCGGCAGGCTACTTCGGCGTGAACCGCTACGGGTTTTCCGCCGGGGCCGGCATGACGGCCGGGCGGAGCTTCTACCTCGACGTCTCGGCCGACCTCACCGGCTCGCTGGCCTTCCGCCCGGAAATGACCTACTCCGGGCTCACCCGGGTCACGTTCTCCGGCGGCGCGACCTATCGGCCGGGCAGTCCTGACCTGGCGTTCTCGGTGCGCGGGGGACGCTACCTGTTCGGGGCCACTGCCGGCTCGGGCACCGGCGCCTACGCGGTGAGGGCAGAGATGGCGCGCCGCTTTCACCAGGTGGAGGTCGGGTTCTTCGTGGTCCAGGCGGAATCCAAACACTATGGCGGGTTGCGGTTGAGCTTGCCGCTGCCACCAGCCATAAGGTTGCGGCCCAACAAGTTGCGTCTGGACGCCCCGCCCGCGTTCCCGGCCGAATACCGCACCGAAGAGGCCCCCTTCGAAGCCCAGCCGGTGAATTCCAGGCTGCGCGCGGCGTTGCTGGATGATCTCTGGCCCAGCTCCATCCGAGCCCAATGGGACTCCTGGATTGCCGGTTATCTCCACGTTTGGCAGGGACAGGGAGGGCTCGAGCCGTGAAATCCACCGCCCGGGCCCCCCGGCCCGCCATGGCCCTGCTGGCCCTCGCCGGAGCGCTGGCCCTCGGCATGGCCGGCACGCCGGACCGGGCCGCCAGCCAGGCCTCGATGAGCGGGCTTTCGGGCCATTGGAATGTGCCGGGCGCAGAACTTTTGGGGGACGGAAAGCTCGAATTCGGCTATAATTCTGTTCCAAAGCGGTGGGCCTACGACCGGCGGGGCGAGTATCGTAACGATGTATACTTCGCCACCCTCGGGTTCCTCTCGCGCGTCGAAATCGGCCTCCGGGTCACGGCGCTGCCGGGGTTCATCGCGTTCTCGGATGTGGATTCAGCCTCGCGCCTGACCGACTCCGACCGGATGGTCAGCGTGAAGGTGCAACTGCTTCGGGCTTCGCGATCCATGCCGGATGTCACGGTGGGGATCGAGGACCTGGAGGGCACGCGTCGCTTTCACACCGCCTACGTGGTCGTGGGCCGCGGCATCCCGCTGGGACCGCTGCGGTTCCGGGCCGATGCGGGCTACGCGGGCCCGGTGTTCGGCAAGCGCACGAATGTCACGCTGGACGGAGCGTTCGGCGCGGTGGACGTGTGGGCCCTGGACCGGATCGCGTGCGGCGCGGAGTACGATTCGGAGAAGTGGAACTTGGGGCTTAAGGCACGCGGGCCCCTGGGCATCACGGGGCGGCTGGTGTGGCTCCATGCGCGGGACCTCTCCGGGGGTTTCGGCTTGAGCGTGAATCTATAACAACCGGTTTCACCGAGGAGGCACCGTCATGACACTCTCGTTTGGCTCCGCTGGTCGGTCCCCCCGCCTGATCATCCTCCTCGCCGCGGGAATGATCCTGTTGTCGCTTACCGCCATCTCCTGCCGCCAGGTCACAGACCCGGCCAGCAAGGTCGCGCTCAACGCGGCAGGCACGGTGGACGAGTGCATCGCAGCCTGCAACACTGCAGCGGCACAGCGTGTGTTCCAGCAGCAGAAGGTCCACAATGTCCTTATCTTCCTCGCCAAGGGCGACCCGGCCAAGATCACGGCGGAGAACTCGCGCTTCCAGGCTGCCCTGGCGGCCATCGAGGCGGACCGCCTCGCGTGCATCGCGCAGTGCCACCACGCTGGCGGCGCGACCGCAGGTCGCTAATTCGCCGCGGCCCCGGCGAACTCGGGGAAGCGTACCTGGCTGGAACGACCAAATGAGGAACGAATGATGCGCGTATTGGTGACGGGTGGGGCCGGCTTCATCGGGTCCCACCTTGTGGAAAGCCTGCTGGCACGCGGCGACGAGGTCTGGGCCCTGGACGACCTCTCGACCGGGCGCATGGAGAACCTGGGCGGCTGCATCGGGGATCCGAAGTTCCACTTCGTGCGCGGCACGGTCACGGACCGCGAGTGCGTGTCCCGCCTGGCGTCGGGCGTGGACCGGATCTTCCACCTGGCCGCGGCCGTGGGCGTGCGCAAGATCATGGAGGAGCCGCTCCGCTCCCTCATGACCAACCTCACGGGCACCGAGGTGGTGCTCGAGGCCGCCTCCGCGCGCAACCTGCGCACGGTGATCTTCTCCAGTTCCGAAGTGTACGGCAAGGGCGCCCGGGTGCCGTTCCACGAGGACGACGACCTGGTGCTCGGCGCCACCGGGGTGCTCCGGTGGAGCTACGCCTGCGGCAAGGCCGCCGACGAGTTCATGGCCATGGCCTACTCGTACGAGCGGCACCTCCCGGTCACCGTGGTGCGCTGCTTCAACACCTGCGGCCCCCGGCAGTCGGATGCCTACGGAATGGTCATTCCCACCTTCCTGAACCGCGCGCTGCGCGGGGAGGCCGTCCCGGTCCACGGCGACGGTTCCCAGACCCGCTGCTTCTCCTACGTCGGCGACGTGGTGCGCGGTGTGCTGCTGCTGGCCGACTCGGAGGTCACCGCGGGGCAGGTCTACAACATCGGCAACGACGAGGAGGTGTCCATCCTGGGGCTGGCCCAGCGGATCCTCCAGATGGTGGACAGCCGCTCGCGCATCATGTATGTCCCCTACCGCGAGGTCTACGGCCCGCACTTCGAGGACATGGCCCGCCGGGTGCCCAGCCTGGAGAAGATCCAGGCCGCCGTGGGTTATCGTCCGGAAGTCAGCCTCGAGCAGTTGCTGGAAATCACGCTGCTCGCGGTGCGCAACGGCCAGATCGCAAGCGCGACGGCCTGACCCGCCTCGATCGCCGGACCCGAAGCCACGAAGGCCACTCCCGCGGGAGTGGCCTTCTTCCTTGTTCCCCGTGGCGGCGGGCGCAGGATCAGCCCCACGCTTCGCGCTTCACCCGCTTGCGGTCCAGGCCCGTCTCCAGCAGCCAGGACTGGGCCTCGAGCAGCATCGGCTTCGGCCCGCACAGGAAGCACATGGGATCCAGCCCGCGGGCGGCCTCCAGGACCGCCTCCTTCGGGAAGCGCCCGGTGCGGTGCGGCCACGCCGGGCCGGCGCCGCGCGTGGCGGTGAGGAACAGCTCGATCCGGCCCGACTTCACCCAGCGGTCCAGCTCCTCGCGGTAGATGATGTCCTCGGGCGTGCGCGCGCTGTACATGAGGCGGATGCGCTCGGTGCCGCCGGAGTCCTCGATCAGCCGGATCATGGCGCGGAATGGCGCCACCCCGGTGCCACCGGCGATCAGGAGCAGGTCGTGGAACGCCCCCGGCGCGTAGGTGAAGACCCCGAATGGGCCCTTCACGTCGAGCACCTGCCCCACCGGGGCGTCGCACAGCCTCGGGGAGAGCCGGCCGTCCGAGAGCCGCCGCACGGTGACGTCCAGCCGCCCGGGCTCGCTGGGGGATGACGAGATCGAGAAGGCCCGGTGCAACTCCTCGTCGGGAAAGCCCACCTCCACGAACTGGCCGGCCTTGTATTCCATCGGGCTGCCCGAGAGGTCCATGCGCAGCGTCCACACGTCGGGTGTGTCCTGCCGCTTCTCGACCAGGGGAAGCTTGAGACGCAGAAAGCCCATTCGTCCTCCGGGGATGCCCCCCGTCCGGCCGCCGCGCGGCGGCCCGTGAAAAGCCCGGACCGCGGGACGGTCCGGGCGAGAGTCTAGGAAATCGGGCGCGGGTGGCAAGTGGTGCCTGCGGCGTGCACGCGGGCCGGGACACGCAGCCCGCGTGCCGTGATCACCAGGCGGCCGGCGCCACCCGGCGCACGGCCTGCCAGCCGCGGGCTCAAGCCTGCAGCGAACCGGCGCGCTTGAGCTCCAGCAGGTGACCCATGCGGGCGCGCTTGGTGAACAGGTAACGGGCGTTGGCCATCGTGGGCGAAACCTCGATCGGCTCGCGCGAGACCACCTGGATCCCGTGGCGCTCGAGCCCCTCGATCTTCCGGGGATTGTTGCTGAGCAGGCGCACCTTTCGGATTCCCAGGTCGGACAGGATGCCCGCCGCGGGCCCGTACTCGCGTCCGTCGGCCGGGAAGCCCAGCCGCTCGTTGGCGTCCACCGTGTCCAGCCCGCGCTCCTGCAGCGCGTAGGCGCGCAGCTTGTTCAGCAGCCCGATGCCGCGCCCCTCCTGGCGCAGGTACACCACCACGCCGCGGCCTTCCGCCTCGATGCGGCGCAGCGCCATCTCCAGCTGCGGTCCGCAATCGCAGCGGTGCGAGCCGAGCACGTCGCCGGTGAGGCACTCGGAGTGGATGCGCACCAGCCACGGGGCGTTCTTCACCGCACGCACCGGCTCCTTCACGATGGCCAGGTGTTCCTTGCCGTCGCGCGGGGACTCGTATCCGTAAAGGCGGAAATCTCCGAATTCACTGGGCAGGTGCACGCGCGCCACGCGCGCCACCGGCCAGGGCGGCGTCGCAAGCGCGGTCTGCGACTGGGCTTTCATGGGTGCGGGGACCTTTCGGAAGCGCGGCCGGGAAGATGCGTGGGGCCGTAGCGGCGTCCCCAGCCCGTGGGGATCAGCCCGATTCTCACCATCTCTGCTGTGGGTTTAGATGCGGGAGACGGCAGCCCGTTTCGGGGCGGGGGAAGGTCGGCACGTAACGATACAGACACCTCAGGGGCGGGCAGGCACCGGGGGAGCGCGGCAGGCACGGGCCCGAATCGGCGGTGCCGCCCCCGGGCCGTCAGTAGGCCGCGACCCGCCGCGCCGCGGCCACGATGTCGGAGGTCTGCGGCAGGATCTCGTCCTCGAGGTCCGGCGCGTACGCCACCGGGCAGTCCATGGCCCCGACCCGCTCCACCGGGGCGTCCAGGAACTCGAACAACTCCGAGCCGATCCGCGCCGCGATCTCCGCGCCCACGCCGAAGGACAGCGCGTCCTCGTGCACCACCAGCGCGCGGTGGGTGCGCCGCACGGACTCCGCGATGGAGTCCCAGTCGTAGGGCACGATGGTGCGCAGGTCCAGCAGGTCCAGGGAGATCTCCTCGGACTGCAGCGTGCGCGCCGCCTGCCATGCGCGGTACACCGTGGACCCGTAGCTGACCACGGTCATCGTGTCGCCCTCCCGCACGCGCCGCGCGGCGCCGAAGGGCACCATGTACTCCGGGCCGGGATAGCGGCCCTTGTTGTGCACCTGGCGGTAGAGGTGCTTCGGCTCGCAGAAGATCACCGGGTCGTCGCAGCGGATGGCGGTGCGCAACAGCCCGTTGGCGTCCAGCGCCGTCGAGGGCATCACCACGCGCAGCCCGGGACAGTGCGCGAAGAGCGCCTCGCCCGACTGGCTGTGGTAGGGCGCGCCACCGTGCAGGTAGCCCCCGGAGGCCACCCGCACCACCACCGGGCACTTCCAGTGGTTGCCCGAGCGGTAGCGCATGTAGCCCAGCTCGTTGCGCAACTGCATCATCGCCGGCCAGATGTAGTCCATGAACTGGATTTCGACCACCGGCTTGAGCCCGCGCAGTGCCATGCCGATGGCGCGCCCGATGATGTTGGCCTCGGCCAGCGGCGAGTTGAACACCCTGCGGCCGCCGAACTCCTTCTGCAGCCTGTGGGTGACACGGAACACCCCGCCCTTGCCCGCCACCTCCTTGAGCGTGTCCTCGCGCGTGGCATCGGCGACGTCCTCGCCGAACACCAGGATGCGCGGGTCGCGCGCCATCTCGTCGCGCAGGCAGCGGTTGAGGAGGTCCACCATCGTGACCTCCTTGGTGCCTTCCCCGAAGGCGGGCTCGGTGCGGAAGGTGTCGGAGCGGGGATCCATCTCGGGCGAGAACACCGCCCAGCCGGCGGTGCTCTTCGGCGGCTGTGGCGAGGCCACCGCCTCGTCGGCGGCGCGGGCAACCTCCGCGTCCACGGCGGCGTGCAGGGCCTCGATTTCCTCCTCGGTGGCCAGCCCCTCCTCCAGCAGGTGCGCGCGCATCCGCGCCAGCGGGTCGCGTTTCTGCTCCGCCTCGCGCTCGGTCTTGGTGCGGTAGAGCGACTCGTCGTCGGAGAGCGAGTGCGAGTAGGGCCGGATCACGTGCGCGTGGATCAGCGCCGGGCCCCGGCGCTCGCGGACGTGCGCGGCCGCCTCGCGCAGCGCGGCGTGGCTGGCGAAGAAGTCGGTGCCGTCCACCTCCACGATGTGCACGCCGACCTTGCGATAGCCCTCAAGCAGCCGGGAGACGTTTCCACCCGCGTACTGGACCTCGCTGGGCACCGAGATGGCGTAGCCGTTATCCTCGATCATGAACAGCACCGGCAGCTTCCGGTTCGCCGCGGTGTTGAGCCCCTCCCAGAACTCCCCCTCGGAGCACGCGCCCTCGCCCACCGAGACGTACACCAGTTCGTCCGGCTGCACCTGGGTCACGCCCTCGATGCCCGGGGTCTCCGAGATGTACACGCCCGCCTCGGCCAGGCCGCAGGCCTGCAGGAACTGCGTGCCGGTGCAGGAGCTCTTGGACACGATGTGCAGCCGGCGGTGCCCCCAGTGCGAGGGCATCTGGCGCCCCCCGGAGGCGGGGTCGGCCTCCGCGCCCACCGAGGCGAGAAAGATCTCCCTGGGCGTCACTCCCAGGCCCAGCACCAGCGCGCGGTCGCGGTAGTACGGCAGGAACCAGTCGTGGCCTGGACGAAGCACCATCGAGGCCGCCGCCAGCACCGCCTCGTGCCCCACGCCGTTGATCTGGAAGAACACCTTGCTCTGGGCCTTGAGCTGGATCTCCTTGTCGTCCACCCGGCGGGACAGGACCATGGTCCGGTAGGCCCTCAGAACCTGCTCGCGGTCCAGGCCGTGGGTCTTCTCCGCCTGCCGTTGCTGCAGCATGCCGGGTCGCCTCTCTGGGGTTTCGGGGTGGTGGTGCGCGGCCGGCGCCCCCGCGGGAGCGAAGTGCCGGGATCGAATGGGTTTCAGGCGGCCGATCTCGTTCGGATTGCTGCAATTATGGGTGATCCAGGCGGCCCAAGTCAACGTCCGCCCCGGCGTCGCGGGCCATTCCGCGCCCCCAAGGATTAGATTCGGGACCGCCGTCGCGGCTGCGCGGGATTCGTAGCCCCGACCCGGTTCGTGCTACTATCCATGCGGCTTTTCCCGGACCCCCGGTAGCAAGACCACCGGATGACTGGAATCCGGGGCCGGATTCGGCCCTGGTCGCAGAAGTTCCACCGGAAGGAGGCTGCCCTCATGAAGCGGTTCACGCTCCCCATTCTCGCGGTGCTCGCTGCGTCCGTCCTGGCCCTGGCGGCCATGTCGGGTTGCGGCAGCTCGAACAACAACAACAACAACGGGCCGGTCGGCAAGGCCGAGGTCATCACGGCCAACGCGGTCATCATGAGCACGGTGGCCGACATCACCAACAACGACGCCTTCGCCATGCTCAACAACCCCGCGTTCACCGGGCTGTTGAACCTGGGCGGCCTGGGCATTCCGCAGCTGCTGCGCTCCCCGCGGGACCCCCGCGCCTCGCTGGAAGCCGTACGCGGCATCCAGGCGCGCCGCTCCTCCAAGCCGAACACCCAGCTCACGCTGCCCACCGGCACCTACCGCGTGGTCGGCGACACGTTGGTGTTCTCCTCGGCGGCGCCCACGACCTACCTGCGGCTGATCATGGCCAACATGTCGGTGCCGGCGGACTCCGACTCCATCACCATCAAGGATGTCCACTATGGCTACCTGCGCACCGGCTCGGGGCTGGACGCCAGCACCGACACCATCCCGGTGGGCCTGAAGATCCGCATGTACAACTGGCACCCGCTGCAGGGCGCCACGCCGGGCCTGATCGCCACGCTGGAGTACTCGCTCTCCGTGACCGCGTCGCTGCAGCTCTCCAGTGTGGCCGTGAGCCTGGACATTCCGGCGGTGATCTACACCAGCGTCGCGCTCACGCTGGACGGCGTGAACCACGTCTACACGCTGGCCTTCGACATCAACGCCCGGCGCCAGGGAGTCACCGAGAACCTGACCTTGCGCCTGCACACCACCGGCGACATCCTGAATGACAGCAACGTGGAGCTCACGGGCGTGGACTTCCTCGGCTCCCACACCTATGCCAACAACTCGTGGGCCAACAACCTGTACATCACCAACATCTACATGGACCCCGAAGGCGCGGGCAACGACAGCGCCCACGTGGAAGGTGACATCCGCAAGAACAACGTCATCGTGGCCACCATCGCCGGCACGCTCATGACGCCCGTGGAGCCCGACACCTGTCAGCCGGTGTACGTGACCATCACGCCCACCAACGAGACGGTCTCGGTGTGCACGGTGTACGGCGAACTGGCCATCCCGGGCGTCACGTTGAGCCCGCGGCGGATGATGGCGACCGACACGCGGCGCTGGTACCAGTAGGACGACGCAGGCAGCAGTCTCCGGAACGGGGCGGTCCTTCGGGGCCGCCCTTTCCGTATGTGTCCGCCTGGCAGGGGAATTCGAAGAGGGGGCGGCCGGCGGCCGCCCCCTCGCGATGTCGGCAGGCATGAATGCCGGCCCTGCATCTGCTGCCCTACAAGAGGATGGCGCCCTGGGTCGCGACCACGTACTTGGGCTTGGGGCAGACGTGGTCCTTCGGTGCGGGCTCTTCCATGGCTTCCTGCGGGAGCTGCTTCACCACGCCCTGCACCACGATCTTCCGTCCGGCGCAGTCCTTGGGCAGGAGCACCGTCTCGTCGAGGCTGCGGGCCATGAAGCTCTTGCCGCCGGACTCCACTTCCACCCAGCAGCCGCGGCCCTGGCACACGGCTTTCACGGTGCCTTCCAGCCGCACGGTCTTTCCCGAGAACTTCGCGGGATTCGCGGCGAGCCTGGAGATGCTCACCGGGGCCTTCACAGTGATCTTCGCGCCCACCGCCAGCGGGCCGGTCTGTCCGCTCTCGGGGGTCTTCGCCTCGGGCACCGAGGCCTGGGTCTCCTGCGCCCGCACCTTCGTGGCGCAACCGGCCAGCGCCGCCACGAGCACTCCCGCCGCCACCCACTTGATGGACTTCACGGCCTGCCTCCTTCGTTGGAACCCTGTGGGAAGTCGCGCTGCGGACAGCCCTCCGCCTCGCAGCACGTGTGACAAACACGCTTGAATACCCGGAGCCCGGTCAGCTCCACCTCCGGCGCGAGGTGCCCGGATTTCACGGGCTCCTCCCCCAGCAGGGCGGTGCTCAGGTACTTCTTGTTGTCGTCGGGGAACACGGTGGCCACCACGGCCCCGGCGCCGAGCTCCTCCTGCACCTTGAGCGCGCCGAGGAAGTTGGCGCCCGAGGAGATGCCCACCGCCAGCCCCAGCCGGGACGCCAGCGCCTGCGACATCCGGATGGCGTCGCCGTCGGACACGTCCACCACGGAATCCAGCCCGGCGAGATCCACGATGTCGGGGATGAACTCGTCGGAGATGCCCTGGATGCGGTGCTGGCCGCACTTATGCCCGGTGCGCAGCGTGGGGCTCTCCATGGGCTCGAGCGGGTGCACCCGGATGCCGGGCCGGAGGGCCCGCAGGCACCGGCCCACGCCCATGACCGTGCCCCCGGTGCCGATGCCGGCCACGAACGCGTCCGGCGCCAGGCCGTGGAACTGGAGCTGCCACCAGATCTCGGGGCCGGTGGTGAGTTCGTGCGCCTGCACGTTGGCCTCGTTGGAAAACTGGCGGGGCAGGAACACGTGGTCGTCGCTCGAAGCCAGGTCCTCGGCCATGCGGATGCTGCCCACGAACCCGCCCTGCTCGCGGGTGACCGGCACCACGTGCGCGCCGTAGCTGCGGATCAGGTCCACGCGCTCGCGGCTCATCCAGTCGGGCATGTAGATCACCACGGGGTGGCCGAGCGCGCGGCCCAGCGCGGCGAACGAGATTCCGGTGTTGCCGCTGGTGGCCTCCACGATGGTGTCGCCCGGGCGGATCCGCCCTTCGCGGTAGGCGCATTCCAGGATGTGCAGCGCCATACGGTCCTTGATGCTGCCGGTCATGTTGAGCTGCTCGGACTTGCAGTAGACGGTGCGGAGGATGCCGCGGAGGCGCACGTCGACGGCCAGCAGGGGCGTGTTGCCGATGAGCCGCCCGAGGCTCTTGAAGCGTTCCTGGAGCTGGGGATCCAGCGCGGCCACGGTTGACATGGCGGGAGCATAGCCCGGCGCGGGCCGTTCGGCCAGCCCGGGGGCTGACAGGCCGGGGGTCGACAGCCCGGGGATCGAAGTCCTCAACCCTTCCGTCCGCGGCGCGATTCCGCGATCTCGCGCACCGCCCGGATGGCCACGTCCATGTGCTCCGGCGTATTGAACGGGCCGATGCCCATGCGCACCGCGCCGTGGATCTTGTCGGTGCCCAGGCGCTCGTGCACCATCGGCGCGCAGTGCAGCCCGGTGCGGCAGGCGATGTTGTAGTCCACGTCGAGCATCGTGCCGGTGTCCAGCGCCTCCAGGCCGTCCACGTTGAACAGCAGCACGCTGATCCGGTCCTGCGCGGAGTCCTGGCAGTACAGCGTCACGCCCTCGATCTCCCGCAGGCCGTCCCGCAGCCTCGTCCACAGCGCCATTTCGCGGCGGTGCAGGTTCCCGAGGCCCTGTTCCATCACCCACATCACGCCGGCGTGCAGCCCGGCGATTCCCGGAAGGTTGGGGGTGCCGTATTCCATGCGGTAGGGGTACTCGTCCAAGTGAAAGCGCTGCGCGCTGCGCACCCCGGTGCCCCCGGCGCGCGTGTGCCGCAACTCCACCCCTTCGGCCACGTACATGCCGCCGGTGCCCATCGGGCCCATCAGGGACTTGTGGCCGGTGAAGCACACCACCCCGGCTCCCAGCGCCTCCACGTCCACCGGCACCATGCCCGCGGTCTGCGACACGTCGAGCACCATGGGGATGCCCCGCGCCCGGCACGCGCGGCCGATCTCCCCGGCTGGCTGCACCGTGCCGGTCACGTTCGAGGCGTGGTTCACCACCACGGCTCGGGTGGTGGGACGGAGCTTCGCAATCACTTCCCCGGGGTCCACGTAGCCGCGGTCGTCGAAGTCCACCCAGTCCACTTCCACGCCGCTCGCCTGAAGGTGCCACAGTGGCCGCAGCGAGGAGTTGTGCTCCAGGCGCGTGGTGACGGCGTGGTCCCCGGGCTGCAGCAGCCCGAAGATGGCCAGGTTCAGCGCGTCGGTGGCGTTGTGGCCGAACACCAGCCGGTTGGGATCGCTGCCGTGGAAGAACTCCGTGAGCAGCTTGCGCGTGTCCTCCACCAGGTGGCCGGACTCCAGGCACAGGTCATAGCCGGAGCGGCCGGGGTTCACCCCGGCGTGCCGGTAGAAATGGTCCATGAAGGTGTACACGCCGGGCGGCTTGGGGAAGGAAGTGGCGCCGTTGTCGAGGTAGATCAGGCCGGCCGGGGGTGTGTCCACGGGACATCGGATGTCGTGGGGATTGCTCGCAACTGGGTTCATGCTTCACCTCTCATGCCTGCGCACGCAGGCCGGATCAGGGCGTCCGCCACCATCTCCGCCACGGTCTTGATGGCCACCCCGAGCTTGTACTCCCGGTTCAACTCCATCAACTGGTCGATGCAGTTGTGGCACGGGGCCACCACCGTGGCCGCGCCGGTCTTCCGGATCTGCTCCGCCTTCACCGAGCCGGCCTGGAGGCGCTTCGCCCGGAAGCGGGCCATGGACAGCTGCCCACCGCCACCGCCGCAGCAGAAGTTCTCCCGGCCGCAGGGGCTCATCTCCACCAGGCGCGTCACCGTCCTGCGCAACACCGTGCGCTGGGGCTCGGACACCCCACCGCTGCGCACCAGGTTGCAGGGGTCGTGGAGCGTGACCTTCCCCGGGTGCCGCGACCGGTCCACGCGGATGCGCCCCTCGAGGAGATAATCCTCCATGACTTCGAGGAAGCTGCGCACCTCGAAACGGTAGCCCTCCTGGCGCCACTCGGGCGCCTCCCAGCGGGCCGCGGCGAAGCCGTGGCCACATTCGCCGATCACCAGCGTCCGGCAGCCCAGCCGTTCCATGGACCGCACCAGGTTCTCCGAGATCGCCCGACCCTGCTCCACGTTGCCCGTGAACAGCCCGTAGTTGGTGAGGTCCCAGCCCTCGCTGGCCACGGTCCAGTCCTCGCCCGCCGCGTGGAACACCGCCGCGCTGGCCTGCAGCGACAGCGGGTAGAACTTCGGCTCCCGCGGGTTCACCGTGAACAGTACCTTCGCCCCGGTCTTGTCCACGGGGATGCCGGCCGCGGGATCGCCCGTCTCGGTTCGCAGCTCCTCCCCGATCCACTCCACCGTGTCGAGCCAGTCCTGCCGGGTGATGCCCATGTTGTTGCCCGTGGAGAGGCTCAGGTCCACCGTGGCCTGCAGGTCGTCGGGCACCAGTCCCATCTCGGCCAGCGCCCCGCGCGCCGCGCGGAGCACTCCGGCGATGTGCACGCCGGTGGTGCAGTTCAGGCTGCACCGCCCGCACAGGGAACACCGGCCGAAGATCGCCTCGATCCACCGGCGTGCCATTTCCTTATCCAGGGAGCGCGCCCCCACCAGCGCGGGCGCCAGGCGGCCCGCGGCCGTGAAGTTGCGGCGGAACACCGAGGCCGCCAGCTCCAGCTTGTACGCGGGGATGGACTCCAGCTCGCCGTCGGCCCGAAAGTAGTGGCACGAGTCGGCGCACAGGCCGCAGCGCACGCATGTCTGGAGCCACGAGGACTCGGCTTCGCGGATCTTCGCGGAAAACGCCCGCAGGCCGCGCCGGAAGTCCTCCGGCGTGAGCCGCTCCAGCCGCTCATCCAGCGCGTCCTTGTGCGTGGCCACGGCGCCCCCCTACGCCGGCGGCGGGAACGTGCCCCGCCGCCCGAAGTGCGCGCCCATGAAGGCGCGGGTGGTGAAGAAGAAGAAACAGTGCCGGATCTTGCCCAGCGGGATGTACAGCAGCAGCGCCGTGCCCCACGCGAGCCACAGCGGCTCGACCGGGGCGCCCGGGGCGCGGGCGGAGGTCAGCGCCGAGAGGCCGGTGCACAGGATGTTCGCCAGGAGATCATCGGGCACGCTCAGGCGCCGCAGGCGGGAGTCGGCCAGGCGCTTCGCCAGCAGCGCGGCGCCGGCCAGCGCGCCCACGGCGGCCACGGCCCGGAACACGCGCAGCGGCCATCCTGCGGGCCCGGCACCTGCGACATGCACTGCCAGGAGTGCGAGCGAGGCGAAGATGCCCAGGTGATACGCCACCCCCGCGACCCACGCCGGCAGGTTCTCGCGGGTGCTCTCCTTCGCGGTGGGTGACATCCCGGGCCCGAAAGCGTAGAGCACGCCGCGGCGCGGATCCCCGGCGGGTCTCGAGAAATACCGCGGCCGCCCGCGGGCGCGGGACCGCAGCACTTCCGTGGCCAGCGCCCCCAGGGCCCACGCCCCGCTCACCAGCACCGCGATCTGCAGGGGCGGCGCCATGGCGGCTACACGCAGCCGTCCGGCTTGGGCAGGCCGGCGAGCTTGCACGCGCCGCGCGCGGGGCCCGAGGGGAACAGTTCGTAGACCCTCTTCAGCGGCAGTCCGGTGGTCTTGCAGATGGAGCGGACCATGGGCGCGGAGCCGTGTTCCTCGAAGTGACCGCGGATGAAGCGGATCACCGCCCAGTGCTCGTCCCCGAGCGCGTCGAGGTCCTCGGCGCTCTTCGCCAGGAACAGCGCCAGTTCCTCGGTCCACTCCCCGGGGCGGACCAGGAATCCTTCCTCGTTGACTTCCAGTTGTTTGCCGGAGAATTCGATCGCAGGCATGCATCCCCCCCGGGGAAACCTCCACCCAACCGCGCCCGGCAGCCCGGATACCGGGCGGCGGGCCGATGCTCACCGTGGATTATGGACGATGTGGGCGGCGGTGGAAAGAGGGCCCGGCGAGGGGGTGTCCCGGGCTTCAACGCCCCAGCGCGTGCACCATCCACACGTTCGGATCGTGGTACACACCCGTGCCCGCCTCGCGGTCCATGCGCACCGGGGCCGCCGCGCCCGGCACCACGTAGTCGCCGCTCCCGGGAAAGGCCATCCCGGCCCACTTCTCCCATTCCTGCACGCTGCCGGGAATCGTCATGGACCGCGGCGCGGCGCGGGCGATGCGCCCGCCCAGGCGCGCGTGCAGCCGGATCCACGGGTCGAATGGCAGCCCGTCGTCGCGGGTCCATCCGGCGTAGCGTTCGATGGGGATGGTGGGATAGCGATCCTTCAGGGTGGGACGCACGCAGGCGATGAGCGCCCGGAAGCCGCGTTCGCCCGCCAGGGAGCGCAGGGCACCGAGCATCCGCCCGCCGAGCCTGTCGCCGCGGCGGGAGCCCGCCACCACGATCTGCAGGGCCCCGAGCGTGTCGGGTTCGCGACCGGCGGCGCGGTCCGCCACGGTGCGCTCGAACTGGTCGTCCCAGCCCGCGGGCAGGTCGGCGTCGGTGCCGTCCCAGCGCAGCGGCGCGGAGTTCGCCGCGGCGCAAGGGCGCCCGCCGGGCTCCAGCAGCAGCAGCTGGAACCCGGCGAAGTGCTCGTACAGGTTCCCCCACAGCCGGTTGGCGACGGGGTCGTGAAACATGAGCTCCGGCCACGCCGCGCGGTTGTGCGCGTTCATGGCCTCGCGGAGGTCGGGGCGCTCCGCGAGGCTCACCAGCGCCAGCGTGCCCTCCGTGCCGCGGTCCTCAGGGTCGCTCAAACGTTGTGCGACTCCATGCCCTTCACCCACTGCGAGTACGCCAGCATCAGCAGGGCCGACAGCATGCCGACCACGCCGAAGACGAAGAACAGCCGGCCCGGGTGGTAGGCGTTCCACAGCATGCTGGTGGCGTCCACGTGGTTCAGGCCGGTGACCGCCAGCAGCTTCTGCATCGCCTCCGGCCGGGACACGCCGGTGATCTGGTGGTGCTGCGCCAGGTAGTCCTGCGCCAGCTTGGCCTTCTCGCCCCATTCGCCGTACACGTAGCCGCCCAGCTTGGAGGCGCTCACCCAGCCGATCGCGAAGGGTACGTTGGCGTAGCCCATGTACAGGCCCTTCTGGCCCGGGGGCGCGATCACGCCCAGGTACTCGTTGAGCTTCGGGGAGGCCAGCATCTCGCCCACCGCGAACACCAGGATGCCCAGCAGGCACAGGTACCCGGAAGTGGTGTAGCCGGAGAGCACCAGCCCGGCGGTGGCGATCACCATGCCGATGGTGATGGACATGATGCGCCGCATGCGCGAGACCAGCCACGAGACGAACACCACGCCCACGATCACCAGGCCGGCGTCGAAGTTGATCATCCACTCCTGGGACATCTGCGGCCCGCGCAGCGAGCCCTGCTGCAGCATGAACTGCGGCACGTGCAGCGCCGCGACCATCTGCGAGCTGTCCACCCAGTCCTCGATGAAGTTGGGCAGCAGGTCGAAGAGCTGCATGAACATGAGCCAGAAGCCGGACATGATCAGGATGAACGCCAGCAGCGTGGGCTGCATGAGGTTCCTGAAGGTGGTGACCAGCACGTCCAGCGGCGTGCCGGTCTGCTTGTTCACCGGCTGGGCCTGGCCCTTCAGGATCAGCAGCAGCACCCCGAAGATGGTGAGGTCCACCACGCTGGCGACGGCCGCGTTGTGGTTGCCCCAGAACAGCACCCGGGCCAGCACCAGGCCGATCCCGATCAGCACCGCCAGGCGCACGAAGTCGGAGACGCCGCGCTTCTTCACCTCGGTCGCCTCGCCGTGGCCGCCCGCCCCCACCTCGGGGTAGGTCAGCAGCATCAGGTAGTTGAGCGCCATGATGCACGCGCAGCCCATGAACAGCATGGGCCACGACAGGCCGCGCAGCTCGTGGGCCAGCGGCGGGCCCAGGAACGCGCCCACGTTCACCATCATGTAGAAGATGCCCCAGCCCACGCCGCTGTTCACCTTGGAGAGCGATTGCGACAGCGTGCCCTGCACCCCCGGCTTGAAGATGGCCGTGCCGAAGGCCAGCGTGCAGCAGCCCAGCAGGAACGGCAGGTACTCGCGCTGCGTGGCCATGAGCAGGTAGCCGATCACGTTGATGGCCACCGCCGCCGCAATGGTGCGCTTGTAGCCGTACCGGTCGGCGAAGCCGCCCGAGAACAGCGGCACGAAGGTCTGCACCGCCGCCCAGATGGCGAAGATGTTGGCCTTCTGCGCCATGGTGAAGTGCAGGCCTCCGATGGCGTCGGCCTGCGCGATGTAGATGGGGATCACGACGCGCACGCCGTAGTAGGCGAGGCGCTCGAACATCTCGATGATGTTCACCATCCAGTAGGAGCGCGGAAGCGAGCCGATCTGGTTCCCTATGGAAGGCTTGGGATCCCCGGGCGCGGCCGCCGCTTGGACTGTGGTCGCCATGCGGACTCCATGGTTGAAGGTGGACGTGACGAGGCAGGATAGCACAGAAATCCGCGCCGCTTGTCACCGGCCGTGAGAGGCTGCTATCGTGGGCTTGATCATCGGCCGCCCCACCCCCACCTGTCAGGAATCCGGCCACCCATGTCCGAGCCCCGCGCGACCAGCGACCTCGTCGAGATCCCGGACGACGACTACGGGGACATCCCCCGCGAGACGCTGATCGGCCTCTACCACCACGTGCGCCTGGCGCGCGAGCTGGAACTGCGCCTGGTGAGCCTGTTCAAGCAGAGCAAGGTGGTGGGCGGGCTGTACCCCGGCTACGGGCACGAAGCCACCACCGTGGGCTCGGCCTTCGCCCTGGGCCCGGGCGACGTGCTGCTGCCCCTGCACCGCGACCTGGGCGCGCAGATCGCCCGCGGGCAGCCGCTCAAGTACATCTTCGCCCAGTACATGGGCAAGGCCACCAGCCCCACCGGCGGCAAGGACGGCAACGTCCACCTGGCCAACCCGGAGCTGGGGATCGTGGGCTGCATCAGCCACATCGGGGCCATGCTGCCGGTGGCGGTGGGCATCTCCTACGCCGGCAGGGTCCTCGGCCGCACGGTGGTCACCATGAGCTACATCGGCGACGGGGGCTCCAGCATCGGTGAGGTGCACGAGGCCCTGAACTTCGCCGCGGTCCTGGACATCCCGTTCATCCTGGTGGTCGAGAACAACCGCTTTGCCTACTCCACGCCGGTGAACCGGCAGTACCGCTGCGAGCACATCTCCGACCGCGCCGCCGGCTACGGCATCTCCGGGGTGCGCGTGGACGGCAACAACATCCTGGCGGTGTACGCCGCCGCGCGCCGGGCCGCCGAACGCGGCCGCCGCGGCGAGGGGCCCACGATGCTCGAGTGCGAGACCATGCGCATGATGGGCCACTCGGTGCACGACCCCGCGCAGTACGTGCCCCGCGAACTGATCGAGGAGGGCCGGCGCCGCGACCCGGTGGCGCGCTACGAGCGCTACCTGCTCCGCCACGGCGTGCTGCACGAGGCGGACGTGCCGGCGTGGACCGAGCGGGTGGCCGGGGAGATCGACGCCGCGGTGACGTGGGCCGAGCAGAGCCCCATGCCCGAGCCCGCCGAGGCGGCGCGCGGGGTGTACGCCGAGGGCGGCTCCGGCCGCACCCTCGGCGGGGGGGTATGACCGTGCCGGCGCGCACCTACATCGAGGCCATCCGGGAGGGACTGCGCGGCGAGATGCGCCGCGACCGCCGCGTGGTGTGCCTGGGCGAGGACATCGGCGCGTACGGCGGGGCGTTCAAGGTCACCGAGGGCCTGCTCGAGGAGTTCGGGGAGGCCCGGGTGCTGGACACCCCGATGGCGGAGTCCAGCATCGTGGGCATGGCCATCGGAATGGCCCTGCGCGGACTTCGGCCGGTGGCCGAGATGCAGTTCGCGGACTTCATCTCGCTGGCGTTCAACCAGCTGGTGAACAACGCCGGCACCCTGCACTACCGCTTCGGATTCAAGGTCCCGATGGTGGTGCGCTGCCCCTCCGGGGGCGGGGTGCACGGCGGCCCGTTCCATTCGCAGAACATCGAGGCGTACTTCTTCCACGCGCCGGGGCTCAAGATCGTGGCTCCCGCCACCGCGTACGACGCCCGGGGGCTGATGGTCTCCGCCATCCGCGACGACAACCCGGTACTGTACCTGGAGCACAAGTTCCTGTACCGCCGGGTGCGCGACGAGGTGCCGGAGGCCGATTTCAGCGTGCCGCTGGGTCAGGCCGCGGTGCGCCGTCCGGGCCGGCACCTCACCCTCGTGGGCTACGGTTCCACCGTGGCCATGGCCCTGGAGGCCGCGCAGACGCTGGCGGCGGAGGGCGTGGAGGCGGAGGTGATCGACCTGCGCAGCCTGGTACCGATGGACCTGGACACGGTGATGCAGAGCGTGCGCCGCACGCACCGCGTGGTGGTGGCCCACGAGGACCGCCGTCGCGGCGGGGTGGGCGCCGAGATCGCCGCCGAGATCGCCGAGCACGCGCTGGAGTACCTGGACGCGCCCGTGGGCCGGGTGGCGGCGCTGGACACCCCGGTGCCCTTCAGTCCGCCGCTGGAGGAGTTCTACCTGCCGAACGCCGCGAAGGTGCTGGAAGTCGCGAGGAATACCGCAAGATACTGACCGCCATCGTGTCCGGGGCCCGGCATGCGGGACGCGCCTCCGCGGCCGGTCGTGAACATCGGGCTTCCCGGCGGTTGCCCGCCCCGGCCGCCCCGGCGTAGACTGACGGCATGAGCCGCATCCTGGTCGTGGACGACGACGACGATCTCGTCCGGATCTTCTCCTACCGCCTGCAGCAGGATGGCTACGACGTCTCCTCCGCATCCACGGGCGCACAGGCGCTGGAGGCGCTGCTGCGCGAGCCGCCGGACCTGGTGTTCCTCGATCTCGGCCTGCCTCGCGGCAACGGGTTCCAGGTGCTGGAGAAGGTGCGTGCCACGCCGCGCC
Source organism: Candidatus Eisenbacteria bacterium (assembly GCA_016235265.1). Lineage (NCBI taxonomy): Bacteria > Candidatus Eiseniibacteriota > Candidatus Eiseniibacteriota bacterium. The sequence continues at coordinate 92,174 of JACRLI010000014.1, read as the reverse complement.
TCTCCGGCGTGCCGGTGATTGTGCTCTCCGGCAACGCCGAGCCGGCCTACCGCGACCGCGCGGTGAAGGCCGGCGCCGACCGCTTCTTCCCCAAGCCCTCCGACCTCACGGATCTTCTGGTGGCCGCGCGCGAGCTGCTGGCGCGGGCGACCCCCCACCCGGGCTAGCCCCTGACCGGGAACGGCCGCAGGCCGCAGGTTCCAGGAGGCATCCCGCCCGCGAATTTCACACCGGATGCAATATTCGGGGGCTCCCCCACGTCATGGAGAGTGACGGCAGCGATCGGAGGCACGTGGACCCGGACCGGGAACGGAGCGCGGAGATGGCTCGCGGAGAAGAGGCGGCATTCACCGGGCTCTACCGCGAGTACCGCACGCGCCTGCACCAGTACGCGTTGAGCCTGGTGCGCGACCCCGACGCCGCGGAGGACGCCGTGCAGGACGCGTTCCTGGGCTGGGTCCGGCAGCTGGCGGCCGGCAAGGCGCCCCGGCGGGGCGGGCCGTACCTGTACGCCTCGGTGCGCAACCGCTGCCTGGACCGGCTCCGGCGGCGGCCCGAGATGGCCCTGGACGAGGCGCACGTCGAGCTGCTGGCCGCCCCCGCGGGCGACGCGGAGCGGATCGGGCTCCGGGACGCACTCAATCGCCTGCTTCTCGCGCTGCCGGAGGAGCAGCGCGAGGTGGTGGTGCTCAGGACCTGGCATGACATGGAGTTCGCCGCGATCGCCACGCTCCAGGGCGTGCCGCTCAACACGGCGATCGCGCGCTACCACTACGCGCTGGCCCGGCTGAGAAGGGAGCTGGAAGAATCATGAGTGACGACCGCTTTGAGCGCCTGCTGCGCGGCTACGGGCTTCCGGAGGCGCCGCCCGGGATGGACCTGCGGGTGCTTGCGGAGGCGGAGCGGATCCTGGCCCGGGCGCGGGTGCGGGCTGCCGCGGCCGGCGTCGCGCGCGCGTTCGGGAATGCCCTCGGTTTCGGCTACGTCAATTACCTCGTTGATCTCGTCACCGCAACCGACGCGGAGTACCGCGTCGATCTCATCTGACAGGAGCGTTCACCATGTCCACCTACTACGAGGAAAGACGCGCAAGCCGGCGGCGCTTCGTTCGCCGGAACCTGCTGTGGATCGCCCCGCTCGGCGCGGTCGCGGCGATCGGCGTGTTCATCGGCGTCGGTTTCCTGGTCACGTGGTTGTGGCGCGAGACGGTGGGGGACATCTTCGGCATCAAGCCGATCAGCTTCTGGCAGGCGTGGGGGCTGATCCTGCTGGCCCAGATCCTGTTCAAGTCCAACATGCAGCGCAACGTCCCGGCCGGCTCCATGCACCCGCGCCGGTCCGATTGCGAGCCCGGCCCCGTGGCCGGGACGGCGGGACCCGAACCGGGGGCCTGAGCGCAAGGGGACGACCCGCCGGCGCAGCGGCTTCGACGCCGGCCACGCGGCGCGGGCGGGTCACTTCCGCGGCGGCTCGCTGGGGCGCAATTCCACCCGGGACGCCAGCGCGCGAGGGTTCTGCTTCAGCAGGCCCACCACCACTTCCGCCACGTCTCCGGACGACAGCTTCCACGGGGCGGCCGGGCGGCCGGAGCCTCCGAAGTCCGTTTCCACGCTGCCCGGCATCACGTACGCCACCCGGATGTGGTCGTGGCGCACCTCCAGCATCAGCGCTTCCGAGAAGCCCACCAGCGCGTGCTTGGACGCGCAGTAGGCGGCCGCGCCCGCGAACGCCTGCTTCCCGGCCAGGCTCCCGATGTTGATGATCGCGCCGCCACCCCTCCGCCGCAGCGCGGGCACCGCCGCGCGGCAGGCAAAGAACACGCCGTCCACGTTGGTGCGCATCACCGAGTCCCACTCGTCGTCGCTCATCGCCTGCACGTCCTTGAACACGCCCACCCCGGCGTTGTTGACCAGGATGTCCAGGCCCCCGAAGCGCTCCTCCGTGTCGGCGACGAGCGCCTCCACCTGGGCGCGGTCGCGCACGTCGCAGGCGCGTCCGGCCACGGGCCCGCGCGACGCCAGATCCCGGACGGCGGCGTCCACGGCGGCCGCGTCGCGGGCCGAGACCATCACCCGGGCGCCCTCGGCCAGCAGCAGCTCCGCGATGGCGCGGCCGATGCCCCGGGTGCTGCCGGTGACCACCGCCACCTTGTCCTTCAGTGAGACCATCGCCCGGTCCTCCCCGGCCTCATCGCCGGGCCGCGCCGCGCGCGGCGTCGGCCACCGCGCGCGCGGCCTCCAGGGCGCGGTCCACCGCGGCGCGGTCCACGTCCAGGTGTGTCACGGCGCGGATGCGCGGGGGCACGTTGGAACCCATGCGCACGCCGTGCTTGAGCAGCTCGGCCACGAACTCGCGCGAGGTCAGGCCCAGCCCGTCCACGCGGAAGAAGACCATGTTGCTCTGGATCTCGGGCGGGTCCAGCGTGATGCCGGGGATGGCGGCAAGGCCCTGGCCCAGCAGCCTCGCGTTGGCGTGGTCCTCGGCGAGCCGGTCCACGTGGTGTTCCAGAGCGTACAGGCAGGCGGCCGCCAGCACACCCGCCTGGCGCATGGCGCCACCCAGCATGTGCTTGAGGCGGCGCGCCTCCGCGGCGTAGGCGCGTGAGCCCGCCGTGACCGCTCCCACCGGCGCGCCCAGACCCTTCGAGAAGCACAGCGTCACCGAGTCGAACAACGAGCCGAACCGGGCGGCGGGCACGCCGGCGGCCATCTGCGCGTTCATCAGCCGCGCTCCGTCCAGGTGCGCGCGCAGCCCGTGTCGCCGCGCCACCTCCACCACGGATTTCACCTGCTCCAGGCTCCACACCGCCCCCCCGCCGATGTTGGTGGTCTGCTCCACCGACACCAGGCGGGTGCGCGGAAAGTGCGGGTCGTCCGGCCGGATCGCCTCCTCCACCTGCTGCGCGGTGAAGATTCCGCACCGTCCGGGGAGGAGGCGCAGGGAGGCACCGGCCAGCCCCGCCGGGCCGCCGCCCTCGAAGTTCGCGGGGTGGGCCCACGTCTCGAGGATCACTTCCTCCCCCGGGCGGATGTGCACCTTGAAGGCGATCGCGTTGGCCATGGTGGCCGACGGCAGGAACACCGCCGCCTCCTGTCCCAGGATCGGCGCGATCATCTCCTCCAGCCGGGTCACGGTGGGGTCCTCGCGGCGCTGTTCGTCGCCCACCACGGCCTCGGCCATGGCGCGGCGCATGGCCGCGCCCGGGCGGGTGGCGGTGTCGCTGCCGAAGTCAGTCAATTTCGGGTCCAACGGAAGCCTCCAGTTGATTGCGCGCGCCGGATCCGGCCGGAACACTCAGGGAATCGTGATTTCACAGCAGAGACTGGAGCTCGCGACCTCCACGATCCGGCAGGCCAGGCCGAGATCCGACGCCAGCGCCTCGAAGCCCGCGGCATCCACGGTGGTGGCCCGGAACCCGTCCTCGCAGACGATCACGCCGTCGCCGGTCGCGCGGCGGTCGATCCTGCCGATCAGCCCCCTCGCCGCCTGCGCCTCGAACCACTCCAGGCGGGCCTCCCAGAAGCTCGCGGCGTAGCTGGAGAAGAGCACCGTGCCGCCGCGCCGCGTCACCCGCACGGCCTCGGCCAGCAGTGCCCGCCGGTCGGCTGCGAATGCGGAGATCCCATTCTGCACGCAGACGGTCAGGTCGAACGAGGCGTCGGACAGGCCCATCCGGGCCGCGTCCATGGCCAGGAGTTTCACCGCCGGGAGCCCCGACAGGAACTCGCGCGCGAGACCCAGGCTCGCCCGGGAGGTGTCCACGCCGACCGTGGACCGCACCGCCCCGGCCAGGCGCCGCAACACGCGGCCGTAGCCGCAGCCGAGCTCCAGCGCGCGCATTCCCGCGCCGGCGTGGTCCAGCACGAACCCGACCTCCGCCTCCAGGTAGGCCTTCGCCCGCGGCGGGGCCACCTCGTAGCAGGCGCGCAGCCGTTCGGCCGACAGGGTGCGGCTGTAATACCCGGCCAATTCCGGCCCTCCGCCCGGCTTCCCCGGCGCCCCGGGCACGGCGCCCCCAATCCCGGGCGGGGGATCCGGCCCGACCCCGAATTCGCGGCCCGCCCTGCGCCGGATTATGGCGCGGGCGGGCCGTTCGCTCAACCCGGGGGAATCTGCTATCTTCATGGTTCGCAATCCGCCGCAAACCCCGGAGGCCCCTTGCTCGAAGAACGCTTCCAACAGTACGAACGCCTGCCCCGCGAACTCCACGACGAGATCCTCATCTTCACGGCCGACCTCCGTGCCTCGCTCGCCGCCTTCGCCACGGACGCGGTGGACGCCGGGCAGGCCGAGAAATTCGCCGCGCGCGTCGAGAACCTCGAGAAACGCAAGGGCGCCGCGCTGTGGGGCGACTACCTGCGCGCCCACCTGGCCGGCCACACCAACCGGGTCGAGGAGTGGGAGCGCGAGCTCATGAAGGTGGCCGACCGGCTGTTCCAGGGCGGGGACGCAGCGGCCGCGCTCGCGGTGGCGGAGGAGGTGCTGGAATCACACCCCTCGGCGGCGGCGGCACGGCTGCAGGTGCGCGCGCTGGAATCGCTGGGCGACGAGGCGCGGCTCGAGCAGGCGCTGGAGCAGGCGTGGCAGCTGGACCAGGGCAGCGCGCAGGTCGCGCTCAGGCTGGCGGCGCGGGCCCGCGCACGCGGGGATTCGTGCGGCGAACTGGAGTGGCGCGGGGCGGCGCTGCGCGGGCTGGTGGAGACGTCCGACTGGCCGGCCCTCGATGAATGCATGCTGGCGGTGCTGGAGGGCGACGAGCCCACCTCGCACGAGGCGGCCATCGACTCGCTGCTGCCGCTGATGCGCGCCGGGCAGGCCGACCGCGTGACCGGCTACCTGGACCTGGGCATGCTGCGCTGGCTGCACGACCCGCTGGACCGCCGGCTCGTGGGCGCGCTGCGCCTGGCCGTGGAGCGCGCGGTGGCGGGCGAGAATATCCGCCCGGCGCTGCTGCAGGCCATGCGCTCGCTGCATGCGGGCTTCTCCCACCTGGAGGAGTTCCTGGACCATTCCGGGATCTCGCGCATCGGGACCGACCTGGGCGACTCCCTGAAGTCGTGGGACGAGCTGTGGACGTGGAGGCCCGGGCTGGTGGTGGAGCACAACAGCATGGGTCTGGGCATCATCCGGAGCAACGACGGCCAGCGCGTCCAGATCGACTTCCCGGCCAAGGCCGGGCACAGCATGACCGTGAACTTCGCGAAGCAAAGCCTGATCCTGCTCGCCCCCGACAGTCTGAAGTCGCAGCTCGCCCGCGACCGGGAAGTCACCATGGCGCGCTTCGACACCGACCCTGGCGGCGTGCTGGCCGACGCGCTGCAGGACCTCGGCGGCACCGCCAAGAGCAGCGACCTCAAGAAGCACCTGGCGCACCTGGGGTTTCCCACCAAGTCGTTCGCGGCGTGGTGGAAGAAGGCCAAGGCCGCGGCCGCGGACCACCCGCGCCTGGACGACCACGAGGCCTATCGCGACGTGATCCACCTGGTGCGCGACGGCGGCACCGCCGGGCGCACGCTCCCGCGGCTGGACACCAAGAAGGGCCCCAAGACCGCTGTCACCATGCTCACGCGCTTCCTCGCGCAGCACCCCGGGGCGCTGGAGGAGGCGAAGAAGCGCTACCGCCCGTACTTCCAGTCGTGGGCGTCCGACCCGGGGCTGGGCGACCTCGAGCGCGCCGCCGCGGTGCTCACGCTGGCCCGCTGGTTCCCCGAGGACGCCGACGACTGGTCCGCCATCGCGGGCGGGCTGGACCCGGTGGAACTGGACGCGCCCAACTGGAGCTCCGTCCGCGACCAGGAGTACTGGTTCGACCTGCTGACCCGCCATTCGCGCTGGGCCTCGCTGCTGCCCCCGTTCCTGGGCTCGAAGAAGGCGGAGTTGCGGGCGCTGTGCCAGAGGGCGCTGCAGGAGCGCTGGGGCGAATGCGCCGGGGCGGAGCTGGAGCGGCTGCTGGAGCGCGCCAGTGAGCTGCCGGCCGCGGCGGTGGCCCTGTGCGCCGAGGCGCTGAACAAGACGGAGAGCCCCTCGTGGTTCAAGCCGTGGCGTGCCGTGCTGGCGCTGGTCTCGGTGCTGGAGGGCCGCGCCCCGGAGCCGGTGGTGAAGGAGGCGCTCGGCATGCTGGACGCAAACGAAGGCGCGCTGCTGCGGCTGCTGAAGAACGCGCCCCCGCCCGAGGATCTGGCGATCACGCTGGAGCAACTGGTCCGCCACTGGCGCTCCTCGGACCGCTTCCTGTTCCCGGTCATGGAGTTCCTGCGCGCCACCCCGGCCGCGGCAATTTCCAACGCCGCCGAGGAGAGCCGCGCCGCGGCATTCCGCAAGCTCGAGATCCCCAGCGCCGGCTCCACCGACGCCGACGCCACGCTGATGACCCGCCGCACCTTCGACCGACACGTCACCGAACTGGAGCGCCTGGACCGAGAGCTCAAGACCACCATCCCGCTGGCCATCCGCAAGGCCCGGGAGCTGGGGGACCTGAGGGAAAACGCCGAGTACGACGCCGCCAAGCTGAAGCAGCGCCAGACCACCCAGCGCTGCGAGCAGCTGCAGTCGCTGATTCACCGCGCTCGCCTGATCGAGGAGATAAGCGTCCGCGAGGATTCGGCCGGCCCGGGCACCGAGGTGGTGCTCCACGGGGACGGCGCCGAGCGCACGGTGTGGATCCTGGGCGAAGGCGACAGCGATCACGGCCCGGAGGTGGTGGGCTACCTGGCCCCGGCGGGCCGCGCACTGCAGGGCCACAAGGTCGGCGACCGGGTGACGCTCACCGGCGACGGCGGCGCCGACGTCGAGTACGAGGTGCGGCAGATCCGCAGGCGCGTGCCGCCCGCGCCGGTGCAGGACGACTCGCCGCTGCTGTAACCGGCTGATTGACACCCCTTCCGCCGCGTGCGCACAATGGCTCCTTTCGGAGTGCTGCCTTCTCGCGCGCGCCGATTCCATCCTGATCGCAAGGCGCGCTCCCGGTTCGATGTCCCTTGCCGGAGGTCACGCCCGATGTCGAGCGGCAACCCCGTTCCCGCCAAGCGTCATTCGCACGCCTCGCCCGGAGGCGCCGACGTCTCCGCCTACGAGCCCTACATTCCCGCCTCGGCCCGGCTCGCGGAGTTCACCCCGGTCCCGCTGATCCTGGGCACGCTGCTGGGGGTCGTCTTCGGCGCCTCCTCGCTGTACCTGGTGCTCAAGGTGGGCCTCACGGTGAGCGCCTCCATCCCGGTGGCGGTGCTGAGCATCACCTTCTTCCGGATCCTGTCGAAGCTGGGCACGCGCGACGCCACCATCCTCGAGAACAACATCGTGCAGATCGCGGGCTCGGCGGGCGAGTCCATCGCCTTCGGGGTGGGCGTCACCATGCCGGCGATCATGATCCTGGGCTTCGACCTGGAGATCGCGCGGGTCACGCTGGTGGCCATGCTGGGCGGGCTGCTGGGGATCCTGATGATGATCCCGCTGCGGCGGGCGCTGATCGTGCAGCAGCACGGGCGCCTGAAGTACCCGGAGGGCACGGCGTGCGCCGAGGTGCTGGTGGCGGGAGCCTCCGCGGAGTCGCGCGCCGCGGCGGCCACCGGGCGGCACGCGGCGGCCTCCGACGCGGCGGCCTCACCCACAGGGGCGCGCACCATCTTCACCGGCTTCGGCGTGGGCTTCGTGTACCACGTGGTCATGGCCGCGTTCCGCGGCTGGAAGGACACGCCGCAGAAGGTCTTCGGCGCGCCCTTCAAGTCCGGCTCGATCGCCGCGGAGATCTCCCCGGCGCTGCTGGGCGTGGGCTACATCATCGGCCCGACCATCTCGTCGATCATGTGCGGCGGCGGCGTGCTCGCCTACCTGGTGCTGATCCCGATGATCAAGTACTTCGGCGAGGGCATGACCGGCCCGCTGCCGCCGGGCACCATCCCCATCAGCGAGATGGGCCCCAGCGAGATCCGCGGCGCGTACGTGCTCTACATCGGCGCCGGCGCGGTGGCCGCGGGCGGCATCATCAGCCTGTTCCGCTCGCTGCCCACGATCTGGCACAGCCTGAAGGAGGGCGTGCGCGACGTGCAGGCCAGCCCCGGCGCCTCGGCCAGCATGGTGCGCACCGAGCAGGACATCTCGATGCGCTTCGTGGTGGGCGGCATCCTGGCGCTGATCGCGATGATCATGATCTTCCGCACCCTGCACATGAACCTGCTGGGGGCGCTCCTGATCGTGGTGTTCGGGTTCCTGTTCGTCACCGTGTCTTCGCGACTGGTGGGCGAGATCGGGTCGTCCTCCAACCCCATCTCCGGGATGACGGTGGCCACGCTGCTGCTCACCTGCCTGATCTTCGTGCTGATCGGATGGACCGGCCCCACCTACTACGTCACCGCGCTGTCGGTGGGCGGCATCGTGTGCATCGCCGCATCCAACGGCGGGGCCACGTCGCAGGGGCTCAAGGCCGGGTTCCTTGTGGGCGGCACGCCGCGGCTGCAGCAGATCGCCATCCTGGTCGGCGCGTTCGCCTCGGCGCTGGTGCTGGGACCGATTCTGCTCAAGCTCAACGACGCCGCCACGGTGTACGTGCCACGGCTGGGCTTCGAGGCGGTGCGCGGGCAGGCGCCCGCGCTGACCCCGGAAGCGGCGCAGGCGCTGCCGCAATTCCAGGATGCCCTCCGCCCGCCCGCGCGCGGCGACTACCGCGTGCTCGCGGTGGCGCCGGGCACCGCGGCGCCGGTGAAGGGCCTCGACCCCGGCGAGTACCTCGTGGATGCCGCCGGCAAGGTGGCCTACCGCGTCCAGAACAACTTCCCGGCGACGCTGCGCGCGCTTCCGGCCCAGCTGGGCCACGCCGAGAAGGTGCGCGGCCCGCAGGCGGCCGCGGACGGGGCCACCTACCGCGTGTGGCAGAAGACCGACGACGCCGGCGGCCTGCCGGGCCGCTACCTGGTCACGGACCAGGGCGTGCCGGTGTACCTGGTGGACCCGGGCATCAACGGCGTGCACCGCACGCGGCCCGACGGCACCAGCGTCACCAAGTACGACGCGCCCAAGGCCACGCTGATGTCCTACATCATCAAGGGGATCCTCAACCACCAGCTGCCGTGGGGCCTGGTGCTGCTGGGCGTGATGATCGCCGTGGTGCTGGAGATGGCCGGCATCCCCTCACTGGCTTTCGCGGTGGGCGTGTACCTGCCCATCTCCTCCTCCACTCCCATTTTCGTCGGCGGCATGGTCCGCTGGCTGGTGGACCGCTGGCTCAAGCACTCCAAGTTCAAGGACCGCGAGCTCACTCCCGAGCAGCTCACCGCCGAGGGCGACAAGAGCCCCGGCGTGCTGATGGCCTCAGGCTACATCGCCGGCGGCGCCATCGCCGGGATCGTGGTGGCCTTCCTCGCCGGCATGATGAGCGACGTCAACGGCAGGTTCGAAGCGTGGTCCACCGCGCACAACCCGTTCTTCAACGGGCCGAACGCAGACCTGCTCTCGATGATTCCGTTCGCGATCCTGACGCTCCTGCTGTACCTGGCGGGGCGGGAGCTGATCCTGGCGGAGAGGAGGAAGTCGTAGGGCAGGTCGCCGAGCCTGCCAGATCTCGGCCCCGGAAGGACGGGGTCTCACGCCTGCCGAACCCAGGACGCAGAATCTCCAGGACGATCGAGGGGCAGGCGCGAACGCCTGCCCCTCGTGGCTTGTGCGAGCTGGCTCCACGGCCTGCGCCAGGCAGGCAGGAATGTGTGCCCTACTTCTTCCCTGCCGGCGGCATGCCCCTCGGGGCATCCCACGCCGTCGGCGGCGGAAACACGATGATCGAACCGTCCGCCTTCGTTCCGGGGGGCACCCCGTCCGGCACCTTGTGGTGCACGGCGGGCAGGCTCTTCAGGTACGCCGCGATGCTCATGGCGTCCTCGTCGCTCAAGCCCGCGAAGCCCTGCCACGGCATCGGGGGGTTGAGGAGCCGGCCGTCGGGGCGGATCCCGGTGCGGATGGCGCGGACGATGTCCGCCTCGCTCCACTTGCCGAGGCCGGTGGCGGCGTCGGGCGTCAGGTTGCGGGCATAGGACACGCCCCACGGACCCTGCCAGCCGATCTCGCTCCCCGAGAGAGCGCGCTTCATGTCCGGGGCGCCGTAGAAGGTGCCGGGCGTGTGGCAGTCGCCACAGCCCGCGAAGCGCACCAGGTAGGCACCACGCTTCACGAGGGTCGGCGAGGCGGCGTCCTTTGCCGGAGCGACGGCGACGATCACCGCCACCGTCGCGGCGGCGAGCACGGATACGGCCAGCGTGGAACGGAAACGACTGCGGAACATCGTGAACCCTCCGGGGACTGTGGGGTCGTCACGGGTGTGACGGATGCGGCGGCCAGGTTGCGGATACGATGCGGACCAGCGCGCTAATGATACCCGGAGAGCCTTACTTCATCCACAGCAATTTCGCGGCGGCGGCCTCCCCCCCGGCGGAAATCCGGGCGAAGTACACGCCCGCCGCGGAGGGTCCCGACGGGGCCCGGCCGGCGCCCAGCACCCCGGCGCCCTCTCCCACGGCCCCCGACCAGCGGGCCCGGAACCTTCCGGGCTCGGCCGGCCCCCGCCACAGCACGGCCGCCCGCCGGCCCTGTACGTCGAAGACCTCCAGCACCGCGGGCCGGCCCGACAGCGCGGCGGGAACCTCGAAGGTCAGCTCCACCACCCCCCCCGCAGTCTGCGACCGCGTGAACCGCAGCGTCCGTGCCGCCCCACCGCCCGGCCCGGTGTCGCTGATCGCGCCGGACGGAGCCTGTTGGAAGAGGAGCCATCCAGCGGGGTCCACCGTGACACTGTCCACCGGCCATTCCAGCGTGCACTGCGACGTGGAAGTCGCCGAGCCGTCCTGCCCGATCCAGACCGTCACCACGGTGTCGCGCCCGCCCGCGCGCAGCCCGAGCTCCACCGGCATCCGGAACACGCCGCCACCGGGCTGCACCTGTTCCAGCGTGACGTAGTTGAAGTACCCGCCCGTGACCCGTGGCACCGTGTTCCGGCTCACGCGCAACACCGGGTGGCCCTTCCCGTGGATCCACGGGTCGAAGAACCAGTTCAGCGGGCCGCCGTAGCGGGCCTCCATCGCCGCCTGGAAGTCCGCCACCGTGGCCCCCGCGTAGCGGTGGGCGGCGCCGAAGTCCCGCCATCCGCGCACGAACGCGCTGTCGCCCATGACGTGCCGCAGCATGTGCAGAGCCCACGCGCCCTTGTAGTAGATGCTCAGCCCGAACAGCTTGTTCGAGGGCGGGTTGTAGAGGGAGTAGCTGGAGGTGGACTCTTCCTTGAAGTACGCCACGGCCCACGCGCGCAGCCGCGTGCGCGCCGAATCCGCACCGTAAGCATGCTCGGTGAAGAGGATGTCGCCGTAACTGGCGAAGCCCTCGTTCAGCCACACGTTGGGCCACGAGAGGCAGGTCACCATGTCGCCCCACCACTGGTGCGACAGCTCGTGCGCGTACCCCCTCTCCCAGGAGCGCGTGCCGGTGATCCAGCCGCGCGAGATGGTGGTGCGCGTCTGGTGCTCCATCCCGCCGCCGAAGTTCTTGGTGGCGGCCATGCCGTAGTTCTCGAACGGGTACTGGCCCCAGATCGAGCCGTAGAAGTCCACCATGTCCGGCAGGCGCGAGAAGTCCACCGCCGCCTTGGCGGAGTCGGCGCGCAGCACGTAGCTTCGCAGCGGCACGTAGGCCGCGCTGTCGGCCAGTTCCGCGTAGTTGCCGATGGCCACCGAGACCAGGTAGGTGGCGACCGGGAAGTTCGTGCCCCAGTGATAGGTCTTCTTCCGCGTCACCGGGTTCCAGTCCGGGGGCGCGATCTGCACGCCGTTGGAGGCCACGAACATGGTGTCCGGCACGGTGGCGTGAATCTCGGATGTGGCCTTGTCCCACGGCTGGTCGTAGCACGGGAACCAGTAGCGCGCGTTCGACGGCTCGGTGAACGTGAACCACGTCTCGGGATACGCCTGGTAGTAACCGCGCGCGGCGGGGCCGTGATACGTCACGGTGACCACCGTGCTCTCCCCCGCGGCCAGCGCGTGCGGCAGCGTCACCGTGAGCTGACCACCCGCCACGGAGAAGGGCGCGGGGGCTTCCTGCTGGGTCACGGCATCCACGTTGAGGGAAACGCAATCGAAGGTCACGGTCCCCAGCGGGGCCGACGCGCGCAGGGTGATCGCGCAGGTGCCCGACAGGCTGGTGCCCAGGCACGGGAAGTCCAGGTCCAGCCGGTAGTGCAGCGCGTCGTAGGAGTGCAGGCTCTCGGCCGCGGCCATGGAGGGCTTCAGCGAGTGCGCGGGAAGCTCCCGGTCGGGCTCGAAGGGGAAGGGCTCCGCTGCGGGTGTGGCAGGCGCGGGCGCGGAAGTCCCACCGGTGGGCGCGGGCGCATTCACGCCGGGCGCGGGAACCGCGCGCGCAAGAGCCGCCCGCGAGGCGCAGGCGGATGTAAGCATGGCGGCCAGGAGAAGTGCGAGTCGGGACGCGGTGCAGCGCATGCGGGTGTCTCCGGTTCCGGGGGGGACCGCGCGGAGGAGAGGCGATCTCCCGCTCATGATGGTATCGCGGAAACGGCTCGGGCTCAACGCGGGATTCCCGCCCTTTGGGATTCCCGCCCGTCCGCCGGCGCCGGCGCCTTCGACGCGATCCGAACCGGCGCGCCTCACACGCACGGCGCTTCCGTGCGGCGCCACGGCACTTTCGCGTTGACACCACGCGGACCCAAATCTAGACTTCGTTGGGGATTGATTTGGCTGCACGTGCTGCACGAGAGGTATGCCGCAGGGGCTGAATCCAGGGCTTCTGCGGCTGTTTTTTTCACGGGGCACGGCGGGTGGCGCGACGGTCGCCACGCGGCGGCCCCGGCAGGACTGAAGGAGGTGAACAGTTCCGTGCGTGCGAATGGTACCGTGAAGTGGTTCAACGAGGTGAAGGGCTTCGGGTTCATCAGCCAGGAGGGTGGTGAAGACCTGTTTGTCCACTACTCCGCGATCCAGGGCAACGGCTTCAAGACCCTCAAGGAGGGCCAGCCGGTGGAGTTCGACGTGGTGCAGGGCCCGAAGGGCCTGCAGGCGGCGAACGTCAACCCGAAGTAGGGAAGCGACAGGGCCCGGCCCGGGAGGCCGGCGCCCTTGGCACCGCGGCGGCGCCGCCATCGGCCGCGCCGCCGGAAGGATGAAAATGCGGGCCCGCCCGGGTGGGAGCATCCGGGCGGGCCCGCGTGTTCAACAGGGCGGCGGCTCGCGGCGGGGGCCGCGCGTCAGCGCTCCCGGTACTTCGAGGTGATCGGCATGCGGCGGTCCTTGCCCAGCCCCCGGTGCGTGATGCGCGGCCCGGGCGGCGCCTGGCGGCGCTTGTACTCGTTGCGGTCCACCATCTCCATCACCCTGCGCACCAGCGGCGCGTCGAAGCCCCGCGCGGCGATCTCCTCCACCGGCAGGTCCTCCTCCACGTAGCCGCGCAGGATGGGGTCCAGCACCGCGTAGGGCGGCAGCGAGTCGGTGTCGCGCTGGTTGGGGCGCAGCTCCGCCGAGGGCGGCTTGGCGATCACCCAGCGCGGGATCACGTCGCGCTCCCCGCGGTCGTTGCGCCACGAACACAGCCGGAACACCAGCGTCTTCTCGATGTCCTTGATCACCGCGAAACCGCCGGCCATGTCCCCGTACAGAGTGGAATAGCCGGTGGACATCTCGCTCTTGTTGCCGGTGGTGAGCACCAGCGAGCCGCGTGCGTTGGAGATCGCCATCAGGAGATTCCCGCGGATTCTCGCCTGGAGGTTCTCCTCGGTGAGCCCGTGCGCGCCCTCGCCCAGCAGTTTCTCCAGCAGCTCCATGGTGGCCGCGAACGGCGCCTCGATGGGGATCATCTCGGTGCGGATCCCCAGCGCCCTGGCCAGCGACTCGGCGTCGGAGACGCTGCCTTCGCTGGAGTAGCGCGAGGGCATCATCACGCCCAGCACGTGCGCCGCGCCCAGCGCGTCGGCGGCGATGGTGGCCACCAGGCTGGAGTCGATCCCGCCGCTCAAGCCGATCACCACGTCCTTGAAGCCGTTCTTGCGCACGTAGTCGCGCACCGCCAGGACCAGGGCGCCGTAGACCTCCTCCTCCACCTCCAGCGTGGGCGCCACGTCGTAGCCCAGCGGCCGGCGGGAGGCGACCGTGATCGCCGCCGTGGGCACCACGTCCGGCGGGGCGGTCGCGCGCGCGCCTCCGGCCGCCCGCGCGGCGTCCGATACGTCCAGATCCGCCAGCAGCAGCGCCTCCTCGAACTGCGGGGCGCGCGCCAGCATGCGGCCGTCGGGGCCGAACACCAGCGAGCCGCCGTCGAAGATCAGCTCATCCTGGCCGCCCACCATGTTGGTGTAGCTGATGAACACGCCGTTCTCCAGTGCGCGGCGGACGAGCATGCGCTCGCGCAGCTCGCGCTTGCCGACGCTGTAGGGCGAGGCGTTCAGGTTCACCAGCACCCGTGCGCCGGACATCGCCTGCTCGCGCGCCGGCCCCTCGCGGAACCAGATGTCCTCGCACACCATCAGCCCGATGGGCACCCCGCCCACGTCCACCACCGGGCACGCGTCCCCGGGCTCGAAGTAGCGCTGCTCGTCGAACACGTCGTAGTTGGGGAGCAGGATCTTGTGGTAGCGCGCAGTGACCCGCTGGCCCTGGATCAGCGCGGCGGAATTGCGGGCGCGCCGATCCTCGCCCGCGCCGCGGTCCACGTAACCCACCACCAGCGCCAGGCCCGGCGCCTCGCGCGCCAGGCGGTCCAGTTCCGCCAGGTTGTCCTCCACGAAGCTGCGGCGGAACACCAGGTCCTCGGGTGGGTAGCCGGTGAGGGCCAGCTCGGGGAAGCACACCAGGTCGGCGCCCTTCTCGGCGGCGCGGCGCGCGAAGTCGAGGATCCGGTCCGCGTTGCCGCGCAGGTCCCCCACCACCGGGTTCACCTGGGCCAGTGCGATGCGGAACATCAGGGATCAGACCTTGCCGTGCGGGGTGGACGCCACCCGGGTGCCGTCGGGAAGCGTCTCGATGCGGTAATCACCGAAGAGGTTGGGGGACTCGCCTTGCATGATGGCGAGCACCTTCAGGGCCAGCTTGCGGATCTCCTCGTCGGCCGCCACGCTGCCGCGCATCTCGATGAAATGGCGCAGCGCGCGGGCGTTGGCGGTGACGAAGATGCGTGTCTCGGTGGCGTTGGGCAGCACGCTGCGCGCGGCCTGGCGGGCCATCTTGCGGCGGAGGGTACGGTCCTCCACGTCGGAGAACTTCCTTTCGAGGCCGGCCACCAGCGCGTCGTAGGCGCGGCGCGCGCCATCCACGGCCTCGCGCCACAGCGCGTCCAGCGCCGGGTCGGCGGCGATGCAGTCGGGCTGGATGAACGGTGCCTCGCTCTCGTTCACGTAGCGCTGGCTCAGTTGCGAGTAGCCGAACCCGGCGCGGTGGCGGATCAGCTCGTGGGTGAGCGAGCGCGACACGCCGGTGAACACGAAGTTCCACACCGCGTGCTCCAGCACGCTGCCGTGGCCCACCTCCACGATGTGCTCCAGGAACTCGCGGTTGGTCTTGCGGCCCTTGCCGAAGCTCATGTAGCACAGCCGCCCGCCGGCCTCGGCCAGCGCCTCGGCGCCGACCTCGGTGTCGGTGGACCAGGTGGCCTGGTGGTCGTCGAGAAAGCGCTGGATCTCGGAGTCATCGACGACCTGGCGGCCCACGAGGTAGACCTCGGGCTCGTGGAGGACGCGCAGCGGGGCGCGCGCGCCGGCTGACTGTTCCGTCTCGTTCTGGGTCGGCATGAGCGGATGATAGGGGTTGGGCGGGGAGATTGGCAACGGCGGGCTGTGCGGGGACGCGGGCCGGGGTGGGTCCGCCCTACGCCAGCTCCCCCAGCACTCTCAGCGCCGCACCGCGGATCGCGGCGAACGGCCTCGCCGTGGGGCCGGGATTCCATTCCCGCGCCGGTGGGATGTGGACAAAGCCCGCCGGGATGGCGGTGGATCCTCCGGCACCTGGAGGCGCGCCCGATCCAGATCCGCTTTCCAGCGCCAGCAGCGTGCAGTACATCAGGTGATTGCACAGGTACGTCCCCGCGCTGTTGGAGATGCGCGCGGGGAGTTCGTGACCTTCCAAGGCGGCCAGCATGCGCGCCAGGGGGAGCGTGGAGAAGAAGCCGTCCGGGCCGTCGGGCGCAATGCGCCGGCCGCCCGGGGTGTCGCCGGTGCCGTCGGGCACCGTGGACTCGTCCCAGTTGATGCCGATGCGCTCGAGGCGGATGTCGTCCGAGCCGGTGGCCACGCCGAAGCTCACCACCGCGGAGGGGCGCACCGCCGCCACCTTCTCCAGCAGCAGCCGCGGGGCCTCGCCGTACTTCACCGGCAGGATGATCCCCGCCAGCGGCACGCCCGCGGGCGGGGCGGCCAGCAGGGATTCCACCAGCTTCTGGGAGGGGTTGATCGCGAAGCCGGGAAACGGGCCAAAACCGGAGATGAGGATGCTCATGGGCCCAGCATAGCTCGTGGATTGCGGGGCGGCCAACACAGGTTTAGACTCAATCGCAACATCCCGGCAGTATGGCCGTTTCCAGAAGACCGAGTTCCACGTTGCCGTGGGCGCGCCGAGGTGCGCCCCGACGGAGGCCGCCCGTGGAGATCCGGACCCGTCGCACCCTTCCATTCCTGGGGGCCGCCGCGTCGGCGCTGTGCCTCGCGTGGTGGGCCCTGGCCCCGGGGCATGCCGGAGCCTCCCGACGCGGAGATTCCGGCACTGGTGCGCTCGAGTTCAGCTTCACCTACTTCACGCCCGACCTGACCATCGATCAGCCGATCACGGTCGGCGGCGTGAAGTTCCGCGGCTTCACCATTCCGATGAATCGGTACTCCGGCCTGTACGTGGGCGCCCAGCAGGCGGGCACCCTGGGACAGCGCTACGGCATCGGGATCGGCAGGCAGGACCTGAGGTTCTACATGGATGGCCCGGAGACGTCGAACGGGCCCTTCTCGCTGGAGACGTTCTGGGTGTACTTCGACGCCGGCCTTGGCGGCAGGGTGCGGCGGGGGCGCTTCGAGCTGGCCCCGGCGGTCGGGGTGGGCCCGGTGATCACGATGGGGAGGATCGGCAGCAATCTTGGCGCCGGCGAGGGGCGCTCCACGCGCGTGGTGACGCTGGGCCACGTGGAGCTCCCGGCCCGGGTGTGGCTGTCGGACAGGGTGGCGGTCTCGGCGGCCTACCACCGCTTCTTCCGGCTGAGCGACGCGACCTACAACTTCGGCAACGGCGTCCTGCTCAAGTCCCACCTCGGGAATGCCCACGAGTTCCGCCTTGGGTTCTACCTGCATGACTAGCCGCGCCCGGTGGGTTGGTCTCGTGCTCGCGGCCGTGGCGGGCGCGCTCCCGGGCTGCGCAAAGCTCCCCACCCGTTCCAGCGCGCCCCCGGCCAGGCCGCAACTGGAGTCCCTCCAGTTCCCGGCCACGACGGGGATCTGGACGGTGCGCGCGACCGCGTCTGACCCGGAGGGGCGACAGGTCCGATTCCGCGTCCTCCTGAATGGCGCCCAGTTCCCATCGGAGATCACTTCGACCCGTTTTACCGGGAGCGGA
Source organism: Candidatus Eisenbacteria bacterium (assembly GCA_016235265.1). Classification (NCBI taxonomy): domain Bacteria; phylum Candidatus Eiseniibacteriota; species Candidatus Eiseniibacteriota bacterium. The sequence goes on along the minus strand of JACRLI010000014.1, from coordinate 74,613 downwards.
GTGCCGCTGCAGTTCGACATCTTCCTGCCGGGGCCGGGCAACTACCGCCTCGAGATCCAGGCGCAGGATGCGGGTGAGAACCTGTCCCCGCCTTCGGAGGCGATCGAAGCCAGCTACGACCTCGACTGGATCGCCATACGCCAGCCCGCCTTCCCAATTCCGAGCGACCGGATCACCGCGCTCGCGGTGCTGGGCACGATGCGCTACATCGGCACCGAGGACGCCGGGCTGGCGATGTTCGAGCGCTTCGTCGGATGGCAGTACCTTAACACGGCGAACACGCCGCTGGCCGATGCGCACGTGACCGCGGTGTGGCCGTACACGATCGGCGGCCAGCGTCGGCCCTGGATCGGGACCATGAACGGCGGCCTGCGCGCGTGGATCGCCGGGCAGGAAGTGTTCTGCAACACCGACAATTCCAGCCTTCCCGCGAACCACGTCACGGCCATCTCGTTCAGCACGCACGGCGCGTGGATCGGGACCCTGGGGGGCGGTGTGGCCCGGATCGACACCACGGCGTGGACCTGGCGGGTGAACAACACGGGAAACTCCCCCCTGCCCAGCGACAGGGTCACCGCCATCGCGCACGCCGCGAATGGCGCGTGGGTGGGCACCGAGGACCGTGGGCTGGCAAAGTGGACTCCCGGAGGCGCCGGCTGGACGCTCCACAACACCGGCAACTCGGCGCTGCCCTCGGACCGCATCACCTGCATCGCGGTGGACTCGTCACAGAACGTGTGGGTGGGAACGGACGGGGGCGGGCTGGCGGTGCTGCGCGGGACCACGTGGACGACGTACCGGGCCACGCCCTCGGGACTGCCCAGTGACCGGATCCTGTCGCTGCTGGCGGGGCCCGAGCGGCCCGCCGCCACGATGTGGATCGGCACCCCGGCGGGGCTGGCCCGCTTTCGCCAGCCCGGGTGGCGGACGTTCACCACGCGCAACTCGCTCCTGCCCGGCGACACCATCACCGCACTCGGCTACGCCTACCTGGGCTGGCCGCTGTGGGTGGGAACCGATCGCGGCCTGGTGAACTTCCGGGGCGACACGGGCGGGGCGCCCTCGCCGCCGGTGGCGCGCTTCCGCCCCTAGTCGGCGCCGGCCTTCACTTCGTCCGCCGCTTCCGGTTCCTCGCGTAGTCCACCAGCACGTACGAGCCCAGCTTCTCGAGATCGGAGAAGTACGCCCGCCCGCGGTTGATGCGGGTGAGCCTGTCCACGAAGCCCACCAGTTCGTGGTGTTCCGCCAGCATGAAGGTCGAGATCTCGATCCCCTTGCGCCGGCACAGCCCGGCCTGCTCCAGGGTCTTGTTGACGATCCGGGGGTCCAGCCCGAAGGCGTTCTTGTACAGCCGGCCGTTCTCCCACATGCAGCTGGGCTTGCCGTCGGTGATCATGAAGATCTGCTTGTTGGGCTGGCGGTCCTTCGCCAGCAGCCGCTGCGCCAGCATCAGGCCCGCGCGGGTATTGGTGTGGTACGGGCCCACGGTCACATACGGCAGCTGCCGCAGCGGCACCTCGGTGGCGTCGTCGCCGAACAGCACCACGCGCAGCGAGTCCTTGGGATACTGCGTGGTGATCAGCTCGGCCAGCGCCAGCGCCACGCGCTTGGCGGGGGTGATGCGGTCCTCTCCGTAGAGGATCATGCTGTGGCTCACGTCCACCAGCAGCACCGTGGAGCAGTTCGTCAGGTGCTCGGTCTCGTGGATGGCCAGGTCGTCCTCCGCCAGCGAGAGGTCGTCCAGGCCCCCGCGGCGCACCGCGTTGTGCAGCGTGGTGTTCACGTCGAGGTCCGAGAGCCGGTCGCCGAACTGGTACGGGCGCGACTCCGGCAGGCGCTCCTGCCCCGCCCCCGCGGCCGGGGTGCGGTGGTCACCGGAGGGCCCCTTCTCCGCGGTGGAGAAGATGTCGTTGAGCGCCGACTTGCGGATGGCGCGCTCGCCGCGGGAAGTCACCTCGTAGCCCCCGCCCGTGGCGGGGCGCACCATGCCGCCCTCCTGCAAGAGCTTCTTGAATTCCTCGATGCCGAACTTGTCGTCGAAGAAGCCGTATTCGCGGCCGGCCTGCTCCATCCAGCGCAGCGCCTCCTCCACGTCCCCGCTCACCTGGAGCAGCAGGTCGTTGTAGATGCGCAGCAGCGCCTTGAAGAACTCCGGCGTGAGCCGGCGGTCGCCGGACCAGCGCGAGTATCTAAGCCTCATCGCCTCCGCCCAGGCTGGAGAACATGGACTTGAACATGTCGCGGTAGGTGACCGAGCGCCCGTCCACGCGGTCGCGGGTCAGGATGCTGTGCTGGTGCAGCCCCTCGAGCGCGAACTCCATCGCCACGGCCAGCTCCGCGTCGCCGGCGGGCTTGAGGTGCTTCGTGGCCACGCGGCGCAGGCCCTTCACCGTGTCCAGTGCCTCGAGGAACTGGGCGTCGGTGGAGTCATCGGCCACCTCCACGCTGTGCCCGGCGGCAAACCACTCCACGATTTCCTTGTACTCCGAGTTCGCCAGGCCCTCCTCGGCCGCCTGCTGTCCGCGGCGCTTCTTCGGGAACGCGCTGGGAAAGGTCCGCGCGAAGTAGCTCTTGAGCCCTCGGCCGATCAGGTGGCGGGCCACGTTGAGCGGGCCTTCCTGCTCCCCTTCCAGCACCAGCTCCACCTTGCCCGAGACGGCCGAGACCGCGGCCGCCAGGTCGCACACCCGGGCCATGGCGCACGGCGAGCCCAGCTTGATGGCGCGTTGCTCGGCGTTGGACACCACCGTCTCCGCCAGCGCGATGGTCATGCGCGCCGAGACTCCCGAGTTCTGGTCCACGTACTCGCTCTCGCGCGCCTGCACCGCGACCTCCTCGATCACCTCGCGCAGGAACCGCGGCACGTCCACGCGGTGGTCGCCGCGCTCCAACCACGCCTCCTGCTGCGTGATCTTCATGCCTTCCTCGATGCTGCGGGGGTAGTGCGTGAGGATCTGGCTCTGGATGCGGTCCCGCAGCGGGGTGATGATGTTGCCGCGGTTGGTGTAGTCCTCCGGGTTGGCGCTGAACACCATCTGCACGTCCAGGGGAATGCGCACCGGGAAGCCGCGGATCTGGAAGTCGCGCTCCTCGAGGATGTTCAGCAGCCCCACCTGGATGCGCGGCTGCAGGTCCGGCAGCTCGTTGATGGCGAAGATGCCGCGGTTGGTGCGCGGGATGATGCCGTAGTGGATCACCCGCTCGTCGCTGTAGGCGAGCTTGAGCGAGGCCGCCTTGATGGGGTCCAGGTCGCCGATCAGGTCGGCGATGGTCACGTCTGGCGTGGCCAGTTTCTCCTGGTAGCGCGCGTCGCGCTCCAGCCACTCGATGGCCAGGTCGTCGCCCTCCTCGAACACGCGGCGCCGGGCCTCGGAGGAGACGGGCTCCATGGGATCGTCGTTGAGCGGCGCTCCGGGGACCACCGGCACCGCCTCGTCCAGGAAGTTCACCATCGCGCGCAGGATGCGGGTCTTGGCCTGCCCGCGCAGCCCCAGCAGGATGAAGTCGTGGCGCGCCAGGACGGCGTTGACCAGTTGCGGGACGACGGTGTCCTCGTAGCCGACGATGCCGGGGAACAGCTCTTCGCCGCGGCGGAGCGTGCGCACCAGGTTGCCGCGGATTTCTTCCTTCACGCCCCGGGCGGTGTAGCCGGAGGCCTTCAGCTGGCCCAAGGTCTTGGGTCGCAACGTGTTCGACATGGAGCTCCTCGGGGTGGCAGAACGGAATCGGGGCCCGTCGCGGGCCTCTGCGGGGTTAGATGCGCGGATGTCGCCCGGAGTAGCCTCCCGCGGGCGGCATTCGTGTTTGCGGGTGCCCGGCGTCCTCGCAGACCTCTTCCGGGGATGGTGCCGTGCCGAGCTGCGCACGCCGGCCTGGATGCCCGACCTACCTTGGCGGGGTCCACCCTGGGGGGAGTGTGACTCCCACCGGCAGGCCCGGGAGGGCCTGGATCTCCCTGACCAGGTCCTCCTCGCGCTCTCGCGGCAGGCGGACCAGGACCGAGGAATCCGTCCGGGCCAGCACCCGGACAGCGGGTGGAAGCAGCTTCAGCAGCTCACGGTCCCCCAGCAACACGTAGCCCACGTTGAGCCGTGCGAGCTCCAGGCGCAGCAACGGGTCCCAGGGGCCGTTCCAGGGGTCGGCCCAGTTGTAGTACGTGCGCGGCGCGCGGCGGACGAGGTGCTTGTAGGGGCCGCGGCCGCCGAGGGCCAGGTACCAGGCGAATACCGTCGGGCGATCCAGCGCCACCTGGTAGGTGTCATCGCGCGGGCCGTAGCCGCCCCGGGGGTAGACCAGCACGCTGCGGCCGTCTTCCATGGCGCGGTGCTGCGCCGGGGTGAGCGCGAAGGCGCGAACGGCTCCGGCTTCGAGGCGCAGGGGGAAGTACTCCACGGCGGCCAGCGCCAGCAGTGCCGTGGCCATCCCCCACTTCCACGCCGGGCGGCGCAGGGAGCGCAGGGCGTCCACGCCGAAGGCGGCGAAGATCATCACGAAGAACATCACCATCGGGAAGAACCGCGGCATGACGCGAAACGCCCGGCCGCGGGGCAGCAGCTCCAGCCCGGCGGAGGGCAGGCCCGCGGCGTTCACGGTCAGCGCCACGCAGAGCAGCGCCAGCGCCGCAAAACCCAGCGCGGCCGGGCGCGCGCCGGGTGCGCGCCACAGGCGCACCGCACCGAACACGGCGAGTGCGAGGCACGACACCGGCAGGTACACGCCCCAGAACTCGGGAATTTCCGCGAAGCGCAGCGCGGAGAGCGCGCTCAGTCGCGGGAAGGTGAACAGCCCCGCCAGGGTGACGCCGTCGTAGAGCGGGATCACGGCCTGGTCCGACCACGGCGAGGCCCTTAGGAAGAGCAGCGAGGGCGTGCCCGGCAGCAGGCAGGCGAAGAACACCGCCTTGCGCCACCTGGCGGCCGGCGCGCGGCCGCCGCGCAGCACCTCGAACACCGCCACCACCAGCAATCCCACCACCGCGAGCATGAAGAACTCCACGAAGGAGTTCCAGAACGCGGCCCACGCGCATGCCGAGAACACCAGGCCGGCTCGCACGGAGAAGCGGTTGCGGGCGTAGCAATGCACCAGCGCGCCCAGCGCCCCGCCCCACAGGCCGGCACCCAGCAGATTCACGTGACAGGTGGCCTTCAGCACGAAGTACGGACACAGCCCGAAGCCGGCCGCGCCCAGGAACGCGGCGGTGCGGGAGAGCTCGAAGGTCCGGCGCAGGAACACGAAGTAGGCCAGCGCTCCGAGGCACACCAACGCCAGCACCATCACGTTGTACGCGCCCACCACGCCCAGCAGCTTCGCCACGGGCAGGGTGAGCCAGGTGAACAACAGGCGCTGGGAATCAAAGTGCAGACCCGCGCCGATGGGAGGCATCACCCAGTCGCAGAAGAACGGGTCGAGCCCCGCGGCCAGGCGCTTCTGCACCCACCAGAACACCCACAGGCCGGGGTAGGCGTCGCGCAGGCCGGGGTGGCCCTGCACGTCGTCCACCAGGATGTGGGTGCGCAGCACGGGCAGCAGCGGTCGGAGAAAGAGCCCCTCGAGGGCCAGGACACCGGCCAGCGCCAGCAGCAGGTCGCGGAACCAGGTCGGCGGGGCGTGCTCGCGCAGCGCGGGAGGCCCCGGGCTGCCCGGGCCCGGCGCCCGCTGGCCGCGTGCGGGCCAGCCGCGCGCGTGCCGGCGTGCCGCGCCCGCGGCGCCCGCTGCCCCGGGCCCCGCGGACGAACGTCCGGACCCTCGTGGATTCCTCACCGCCATGCCCGCCCTGCCCCCGCGTGCCCCTACCGCTCCACCAGGACCGCGCGCACCGGGCTGGCGTCCACGTCCATGAGACGCAGCGGCAGCGCGATCAGCTCGTACTCGCCCGGCTCCACGTGCGACAGGTCCAGGTTCTCGAGGATCGCCACGCCGCCGTTCAGCAGCGCGACGTGGTTGGCCATGGTCCTGCTGCGGAACGCATCCACGGAGGGCACGTCCACGCCCACCAGGACGATGCCGCGGGAGGCCAGAAACTCGCCGGCACCGTCGGCCAGGCAGGGGAAGTTCTCGTCGAACTGCGCGGGGCGGAAGGCACGCGTGGTGCGGATCAGCAGCCGCCGGGTGCGGGCCCACGGCACCGCGGCCAGGTGCTCCGGCCGCACCTCCGGGACCGCGCCCACGTCCACGACCAGCGCCGGGCCCAGGTAGGGCTCCAGCGGCGCGCGTCCGATGTCGCGGCCCGCGTCCAGGAAGTGCATCGCGCCGTCGGCGTGCGCGCCCAGGTGCACGGTGCCGCGGATCTCGGTCACGTTCACCGCATCGCCGCGCTCGCGGCTCAGGGTGCGATGCACGGAGAGAGGCACGTCGCCGGGCCACACGGCGGTGTTCACCGAGACCGGGGGGCTGATGTCGTGGATCTTCACCGCGGCTCCTCCAGCACCCGAGCCACGGCGTCGGCGGGGGTGCCCGCGAACTGGATGAGCCGCAGCTGCTCCGCGGGGATCCCCAGCGGGTTGGCGGGCCCGGCCAGCGCCTTCTCCAGCGCGTTGCCGAGCACCACCACGGGCGCCGGCTTGCGCAGTTTCATCCACAGCAGGTTCCACACCAGGAAGAGCTCCGCGGCGGTGCCGATCCCGCCGGGCAGCACCAGGAAGCCATCGGGCTCCTCGGTGAGCACCCGCAGCCGCTCGAAGAGGTCCGGCGTGGGCTCCTCCACGCTCAGGTACGGGTTCGGCGTGCGGCCCTCGAACGAGTCCACCGTCACTCCCACCACCCGGCCGCCGCATTCGCCCGCGGCGCGGCTCACCGCCTCCATCACGCCGCCGTAGCCGCCGTTCATCACCACGGCGCCGGCTTCCGCGAGAAGCCGGCCCACCTCGTGCGCCAGCCGCGACTCGGGCGAGTCGGCGGCCACCGTGGAACTGCCGTAGACCGCGATGATCCGGCTCACCGGACCACCTCGTCCGAGACGCGCTTGAGCTGGGTCATCGCCTCGTCGATCTCCGAGTCGGTGGTATAGAAGTGCGGCGCCATGCGCACGCCGGCGTCGGGGCGGGCGTCCACCAGGACCTCGCGGCGGATCAGTTCCCCGGCCACCCGCTCCGGCCGGGGCACGGCGAAGGTCACCGTGCCGCCGCGGCGTTCGGGATCGCCCGGCGTGCGCGTGGGAATGCCCAGCTCCGCGGCGAGTTCCATCATGCGCGCGGTCATGAGGCGGCTGCGTGCGCGGATGACGGGCACCCCGAGGCGGTTCACGATCCGGTATCCGGGCCGCGCCGCGTACAGGCACGGCACGTGCGGCGTGCCGTTCAGGAAGCGGTACGGGTTGTCCGCGTACTCCATGCGCGCCTCGAAGGCGAAGGGCCGCCGGTGCGCCATCCAGCCGGTGAAGGCCGGCGCGAAGCGCTCGCGCAGTCCCGGCTTCACGTACAGGTAGCCCGCGCCGGGCCCGCCGCACAGCCACTTCACCGAGCCGCCCACCAGGATGTCGAGGTCCCAGGCGCGCACGTCGATGGGCAACGTGCCCACCGACTGGTAGGCGTCCAGCATCACCAGCGCACCCACTTCCCGCGCACGGCGGATCACCGGCTCCACGTCCACCACGTAGGCGCTGCGGAACAACACGTGGGAGATGGCCACCACGCGGGTGGTGTGGTCCATGGCCTGCACGATCCGCTCCGCGGGCACCGAGATGCCGTCGGGAGATTCCACGCGCACCAGCTTCGCACCCCGTCGCGCCTCGCCCTGGTACAGGTAGAGCAGGGACGGGAAGTCCATCGCGGTGTGCACCAGGCCGTTGCGCCCCGAGGGATAGTCGAGCGCCGAGAGCACCACGGCCTCGGCGGTGGTCACGTTGGGCAGCATCACCACGCTGCCCTTCTCCGCCCCGATCAGCGGCGCCAGCAGGTCGCCGGTCTCCTCGGACAGCTGCCACCAGGCTTCCTCCCACGCGCGCACGCCCCGGGCGGCCCACAGGTCCGAGAACTCGAGCATGGCGTCGCGCACGCCGCGCGGCATGGCGCCGAGCGAGTGGCTCACCATGTACACGGTGTGCGAGAGAATGGGAAATTCCGCGCGCGCCCGCAGCAGCGGGTCGAAGGGGGTGGCGGCGGCGGGAGATGACATGGATGCTCCTCGTGTCGGACTGCGTGCCGGTGTCGCGGCCCGCGGTGCGCGCGGACGGCAGGGGGACATTCTACCGCCCCGGGCGCCGGACCGGGCGCCGGACCGGGTAGGTGATACCCCGGGGCCTGCGGCGCCTTCCCACATCGGACCGGTCCGGCGGGCGCGGCCCGGCAAGAGGCTGCCCGGCAGCGTCTTCACCCTGCTGGTATGCGGGCCGGATGCCGGCGGACCGTCCCCCGCGCCGCCCGGCCCCCTATCCCTGTGCGCTCTGGCAGTAGCGGCACTTCTTCGCCGCCGCCAGGATACTCTCGCCGCACTGCGGGCAGGTCTTCATCGCCGGGCCGGCGGGCGCGGGCGCGGGCTTGAGCAGCGACTTGGTGATCATGAATACCACGAACGAGATGATCACGAAGTCCACCACACCACCCAGGAACGAGCCGTACTTGATGGCGTTGGCCACGGAACCGTCGGGCTTGTGGCTGAGCACGAATTCCATCTCGCGCCACGCGCCGCCGGGGATGAGCAGCCCGATCACGGGCATCAGGATGTCCGCCACCAGCGAGGACACCACCTTGCCGACGGCGGCACCGATGATCACACCGATCGCGAGTGCGAGTGCGTTGGTCTGGAGCAGGAACTTCTTGAACTCGCCAACCATGGCGTCCTCCTCTGGGATCGGAGTGGACACAGCCTCCGGGAGCAGGATAACGGCGACACCGGGTGGCCGGACCACTGTTAAAGGTCCATGCCACCCTGTTCGATAACCGTGCTAGATTGTCTACGCGCGATATTGGCGCCGGTCAACATATTTCCGGGCCCCGTGCCCGCCGACCATGGAAGGCCGCAAACATGAGCACCCAGACCTCCGTCGAACCCGAGGTGTCCGTGAAGCCCAAGGTGCGCTGCGTGGGTGTCCTCACCGCCGGCGGTGACTGTCCCGGCCTGAACGCGGTGATCCGCGCCGTGTACAAGACGGCGCACTTCCGCTACGGCATGGACGTGATCGGCATCGAGGACGGATTCAAGGGCGCGCTCGAGAACCGGACCCGTCCCCTCACCATGGACAACGTGCGCGGCATCCTGCCGCTGGGGGGCACCATCCTCGGCAGCAGCAACCGCGACGACCCCTTCCGCGTGCCGCACCTGGCGGGCGGCCAGAAGACCTACGAGGACCGCTCCGACGACGTGCTCGACAACCTGCAGCGACTGGGCATCCAGGCCCTGATCGCCGTGGGCGGAGACGGCACGCTGACCATGGCCAGCAAGCTGGCGCGCAAGGGCCTGCAGGTGGTGGGGGTGCCCAAGACCATCGACAACGACCTCTCCGCCACGGACGTGACGTTCGGATTCGACTCCGCCCTGCGCATCGCCACGCAGGCGGTGGACATGCTGCACACCACCGCCGAGGCGCACCACCGTGTGATGGTGGTCGAGGTGATGGGCCGCTACGCCGGCTGGATCGCGCTGGAGTCGGCCATGGCCGGGGGCGCGGACATCGTGCTGATCCCGGAGATCCCGTTCCGGCTCGAGAAGGTCTACGAGCAGATCCGCGACCGGCTGCGCCGCGGCAGCAGGTTTTCCATCGTCGTCGTGGGCGAGGGCGCCAAGCCCGCGGGCGGCACCGAGATCGTGCAGAAGCGGATCGAGGACAGCACCGACCCGGTGCGCCTGGGCGGCATCGGCAACTGGCTGGCCCGCCAGATCGAGGATTCCACCGAGATCGAGACGCGCGTCACCGTGCTGGGGCACCTGCAGCGCAGCGGCCCCCCCACGCCCTTCGACCGGGTGCTGGGAACGCGCCTCGGGGTGATGGCGGCGGACCTGGTGGCCCGCGGCGAGTTCGGGAGGATGGCCTCGCTGCGTGGAACGGAGATCGTCTCGGTGCCGCTGGAGGACGCCGTGGAGAAGCCGCGCAACGTGGACCCGGACGGCTCCATGGTGCGCGCCGCGCGGGCGGTGGGGATGACGTTCGGAGATTAGGGGTCCAGGGTAATATCGTGGAACGAACGGGGGGCGTCTGCCCCCCGTTTGATTGGGGGGGAGCACACAAGACCCGGCCGTCGTGGCCCGCTCCTGCTCGACCCAGGCCAGCCCGGTTCTGAGGAAGTTCCCGGCCTCGGCCTCCTTTCCGCGTTTCGCATGGAGACGGAGGGAAGCGGGCGACCTTGACCCGGACTTATCCCTCCCGCCTACCTGGCGGATTCCCCCAGCGCCTTCTCGATGATATCGAGATGGTGCTTCCGGTGGGAGCCCCGGTCCAGGTTCGGCGCGTCGGGACGCGCCAGGGCCATCTCGACCACTTCGTCGGGGACTTGCGCGAGATAGGCGTCGATCTCCTCCGCGGCGTGCAACGCCGCCGCCGCGGCCCGCTCGGGCGGGATCAATTCCAGCAGCGGCTGGGCCGCGTCGTTGAAGAGATCGCCGTCATACTTGCGCGCGTCGTCGGGAGGATCCCCGCCGCACATGTCGCGGGCGGCCCACCGGCGCATCAGGCCGAGACGCTGGAGATCCCAGAGCGCGACGTGGGCGAGCGCTCCCGCGACCGTCCAGCCGTTGGGAAGATGCGCGGCGAGCTGGTTCGCGTCGAGCCGGGCGATCAGCGCCCGCAGGCGCTCCCGCTGCAATCGACTGCTCTCCGCAAATGCTTGCGAGACAGGCATCACGTTCCTCCGCGCTTGATTGAAGACGAATGGCCCCGTCGCATGACGGTTGTCAGGCCACCGAACCCCCATTGGACAGGAATAACGACTCGCGTCATGCTACTCTTCGGGTGATGTGGATCCCCGCGGACTCCGAGACCGGGCGACTTTTGAATTATAGCGCTCCACCTCTCGAAAGGGACACGCGCGGTCGAAGTTGTCGCAATCATGTCCATGTCGCTCGACGGCTGCGCCGCCGACCTCAGCGGTGGCGGAGGCCGAGGTGTTCGACTGGTGCACCCCTGTCCGCCGGGGAATGTAACTGGATGGTCGCCGTGGTTGCAGGCATTCCGTTCCGGGAACTTTGGTGAGGACGAACCTGGAGAAGACCATGCGCAAGCTCATCGTTGCCGCCTACATCAGTCTCGATGGCGTCATTCAGGCTCCTGGTGGGCCCGACGAGGATCCCGGCGAATTCCGCTTCGGCGGCTGGGCGTCACCCTACGACGACGAGGCCATCGACCAGGCCGCCCAGGACATGTTCGCGCAGCCGTTCGAGTTGCTGCTGGGGCGTCGAACCTACGACATGTTCGCGTCGTTCTGGCCGGGCGTAGGGCCCGAAGCGGGCAACCCCGTCGCCGACCTGTTCAACAGCGTCCCCAAGCACGTGGCCACGCACCGACCCGGCACGCTTGCCTGGAAGAACAGTCATGCGCTGGAGGGCGACCTTGCCGACTCGATACGCGCGCTCAAACACGGGGACGGCGGCGACCTGTTGACGCAGGGCAGCAGCGACGTGGTGCGCCAACTGCTCGCCGCCGGGCTGGTGGACGAGCTACGGCTCGTCACCGTGCCCGTCGTACTTGGCCGCGGCAAGCGCTTGTTCGGCGACGACGCGCAAGCGTCGGCCTTCACCCTGGCGCGCTCGACCAGCTCGCCTGGCGGTGTGCTGATCACCCGCTATGTGCGGGAGGGCGAGGTGCGCACCGCGACGTGGAGGACTGAGTAGGAAGAGCCGGCGCCGCCCAACATGCGCGTGCAGCGGACTCGCGCGGGGCATACCGGAAGGATGCCAGGGTGCCGCGTCACAAGGAGGGACGATGAGGCAGTTGCTCGCGCGGACCATGATTCTCGTGCTCCTGTTCTCGGTCGCACCCGCATTGGCCCAGGGCCAGGGCGAGGCAGCGAGACCCGAGTCGCCGGTCGGCTCCATGGAGATGATCGATGTGCCGGCGCCCTCCCTGGCCCGGAGTCTGATACGTATGCCGCCGGCCGAGCGGACCGTGGTCTACCTGCCGCCATCGTACGGCGCTGACGCTCAGAGGCGCTATCCGGTGGTCTACTTTCTCACGGGCTTTGCGGACCAGATCTTCCTCTACACCCACGTGCCGTACTACCAGGGATTCCTGCTCCAGGAGGCCATGGACCGGCTGATTGGAGAGAAGAAGATCGGGGAGATGATCGTGGTCATCCCGAACGGGCTCACGCCGCTCGGTGGATCCTTCTACATCAACTCCACGGTCAACGGCAACTGGGAGGACTTCGTCGTTCGAGATCTGGTGGGCCGCATCGATGCCAGTTACCGCACCATCGCCGCTCCCCGGGCGCGGGCAATATCCGGCCATTCGATGGGCGGGTTCGGTGCCCTGAACATCGCCATGCGCCATCCAGACGTCTTCGCAGCCGTCTACGCGCTCTCCCCCGGACTGGCCGCTCCTGGCGGCCTGGAAACCCATCCCAGTTTCGCGAACGCAACCGTCCGTCAGCGTATTTGTGACTTCCTGGATACCGTCGGCGTCATCGAGAACTGCCGGAGCGAGGTTACGCTCCTCGCCCAGGCGAGTTACTGGAACCAGACCTTCGACACCTACCCCTTGTTTGCTCTGGCCTACAGTGCGGCTTTCGCTCCGGGGTCCGGGGGAAACGGCCTCAGGCTGGAGTATCCTTATCGTCGCCAGGGGGAGGAGTTCGCAAGGGACCCGGCCGTTTGGGAGAGATTCGAAGGAGGGTTCGGCAAGTGGGATGAGAAGATCCAACAGAACCTGGGCAATCTGAGGAAACTGTCATTCATCGCGATCGATGTCGGCGAGAACGACGAGTATCCATGGATCACTGCGGGGTGCCGCCATGTCTCCAAGTTGATGTCGACTGCGGGAATACACAGCGAACTGATGACGTATTCCGGGGGCCACGAGAACAGGCTGCGTGAACGCTTGGAGACCTCGATGTTCCCAGCCCTGTCCCGCGTTCTTGCCGCTGGGAGATGACGACGCGGCGGCCCGCTCCGGGACGAAGAACCATGGTCCCCCTACACCCTCCCCGCCTTCGCCGCCGCCTCCTTCAGCTCCTCCATCATCCGCCCCCGCTCGCGGTACAGCCTCCGCAGCGGCCGCGGGGCGTGCTTCGCCAGCGCGTACGCAGTGAGGATCGGCAGCCCCACCGTACTGTCGAGATAGCACACCACCGTGCCCGGCAGCTGGTCGGGGTCCACCTTTCCCCAGGACACCGCTTCGGAGGGCGTGGCGCCGGAGAGGCCGCCGGTGTCGGGGCGCGCGTCGGTCATCTGCAGGAAGAAGTCGTGGCCCTTCTCCTCGATGCCCAGCACTTCCTGGATCTGCGGCTCGGTCTGCAGCACGAAGTTCTTCGGTGAGCCGCCTCCGATCAGCAGCACCCCGCTCTTCCCCTTGCGTTTGGCGTCCAGCACCAGCGCCGCGGTTTCGTTGACGTCGAGGTTGGGATCGAGCAGCAGCTTCGAGCCGAACAGCGCCTTGCCGGCGATGTTCATGCCGATGCTGCTGTCCCCCGGCGAGCTGGTGTACACCGGCACGTCGCACTGGTGGCACACCGAAAGCAGCGACTGGTCGCCGCGGCCCAGCGCCTTCTCGCGCTCGTGCAGGTACTTCCCCGCCAGCCAGTGGAACTCGGCGGTGCTCATGGTGCGCTGGAACTCCGGCGCATCGATGATCTTGCGGAAGAACTCGTCGGTGGAAAGCAGCACGCGGTAGTCGAAGAAGATGTCGTAGATGCGCACCACGCCTTCGTTGCGCAGGTCCACGTCGCTCACCGAGGGGCTGCCGAAGTGCATGGCCAGGCCCAGCCCGTAGTGGGCGTCGTGGTACAGGTTGGCGCCGGTGGACACCACCCAGTCGATCATCCCGGCGCGGATCAGGGGGATGAGCGCCGAGATCCCCACGCCCGCGGGAGTGAGCGCGCCGGTGAGCGACATGCCTACCACCGTGTCCGGCTGCAGCATCCGCTCCGTGTACAGCCGGCATCCCTCGCGCAGGCGGGCCGCGTTGTAAGCCAGGAAGGTGTGCTCCACCAGCTCGGTGACGGTGATGGCGGAGTGGATGGGCCTCGGCTCCAGCCGCGGGCCGGACAGGTACTTGTGGCCGGACATGGCGATTCTCCTCGGGACGTCGGGATGCGTGGGTCAGGATCGGTCGGAAGCTAACAGATGGGTCCGGGGGGGACAAGCGAAGGGTGGCGAAGGGTGGCCCCTACTCCATCCCCCGCAGTCGCCGCCTCAGCTCCAGCAGCGCCAGCGCGGTCCAGGCCGCGGCCGTGGCGCACGAGAGTCCCGCGCACCGGGCGAGCGGCGGCGGGGGCGTGCCTGTGGTCACGGCCTGCATGGCCTCGCGCAGGCCGGACAGCGGCAGCGCTCCTGCCAGCGCGACGCGCCAGGCGGCCAGCTCGTCGGGCGGTGTGTAGGCACCCGCCACGAAGAGCGCCGGCAGCAGCCCGACCAGCGCGTACACGGGCACCTCCGCGCGCGATCCCGCGAGCCCGCCCGCGGCCGCGCCGGCCAGGGTGGCGAACACCAGCGCCGGCACCGCGGAGGCCAGCAGGGCGGCGAACCCCGCCGCGGACGAGTGGTGGCGCGCCGCGATGGCCACCAGCAGCGGCAGCGCGCGCACGAAGTCGAGACACACCTGGACCGCCAGAGCGTCCGCGAACAGCCGGTACGGCGACGCCGGCGTGGCCAGCAGGCGGGTCGGGATGCCCTCGGCCATGAGCCCCGCAGCGCGCCGCCCGGCGGCCAGGGCGCCGGTGAGCGCCAGCAGGGTGGTGTACGCGGCGGCCTCGTGGAACGCCGGTGGGTTGCCGCCCAGCAGCGGCAGTGCGATCGCCAGCGGCACCAGCATGCCCCGCACGAGCGGCCCGCGCTGCGACCTCAGCTCCAGCGCCTCGCGGCGCCACAGTCCCACGGGCAGCATCAGCGCGGCTCCAGTCGCATGCCGGTGTGCTTCAGGTACACCTCCCCCAGCCCCGCGGCCTGCACGTGCAGGTTCACCAGCTGCCCCCCGGAGCGCGCCACCTCGGCCACCACGGTGTCCACGAAGCCGCTGCCGCGGCGCACCAGGAAGGTGACCGAGTTGTCGTGCGCGGCCACCTGCAGCACCCCCGGGAGCGCGCGGAACGGGCCGGGTTCCACCGGCATGGCCAGCTCGCAGGTCACCTGCGCGTGGGCCTCCAGGCCCTCCATGAGCTCGTCGCGCGTGCCCTGCGCCACCACCCGGCCCAGGTGCATCACCGCCACCCGGCGGCACAGCGCCTCGGCCTCCGCCGCCCGCGCCGTGGCCAGCACCACCGCGGCCCCTCGCGCCGCGGCCCCGGCGATCACGTGGCGGGCGCACACCTCCGAGCTGTACCCCAGGTTGAGCAGCGGTTCGTCCAGCAGCACCAGCTCGGGCTGGTGGGCCAGCGCCTGCAGCAGCGAGAGTCGGCGGCGGGCGTCGGCGTCGTAGGAGGAAACCGGCAGGTCGCGCAGCGCCCGCAGCTCCAGCTCGTCAAACAGCCCGTCCACGCGGGGCAGGAGCCGCTCGCGGGGCGCACCGTGCAGGCTGGCGAGGAAATAGGCGTTGTGGAATCCGGAGAGCGCCGGGAAGTGGGCGTCGCGCCCGTCGAGATAGCCGATGCGGCGCCGCTGCGCCCGGCGTCCGCGGCGGTCGTCTCGGCCCCACAGGGCCAGGCGACCGGGGCCGGGCTCGAGCTGGGCTCCCAGGAGCCGCAGCACCGTGGTGCAGCCGGAGCCGCGCGGTCCGAGCAGGCCCAGCACCTCGCCGGGGCGCACCTCCAGGCTGATCTCCTCCACGCCGCGGCCGCTGCGGTGCAGGCGCGACACGCGCTCCAGGACGGCCACGGGCGCGCAAGGCCCCGCGGGGGACGCCGGGGGCGCGGCCGGCCCGGGGCTCATCGCGCCTCGGCGTCCAGCACCGCGCGGATGGCGCGGCGCACCTGGGCCCGCTCCCCGGGCGGGAGCGGTTTCGCGCCCCAGGCGCGGCAGGCTCCAAGGGCGGACAGCAGCGTGCGACAGGCGTCGCCACAGTTCGCGCAGGTCGCCACGTGCGATTCCAGGCGCGCGCAGACGTTGGAATCCAGCTCCCCCTCGAGGTAGCGGCTGAGCATGCGCGCGGTGTCGGGGCAGTGGGCGCCCGCGGGCGGGGCGCCCGCGGGGCCGGCCGTGCGCGTGACGACGCGGGTCGGGTCTCCGGCTCCTGCCGCCCGCCGGCCCCGGCGGGCCGGCTTGGCCGCCTGACCGCGACGCCCCGGCATCGCCTCCCCCGCGAGGTACGGGGCGAGCGCGCGGCGCAGCGCGATCCGCCCGCGGTGCAGGCGGGACTTCACAGCCCGCTCCCCCAGCCCCAGCACGTGGCCCACGTCCCTGGCCGGCATGCCCTCCACGTCGCGCAGCAGCAGCACTTCGCGCTGCGGTGCGGGCAGGGCGGCGATGGCCTGTTCCAGCATGGCGCGCAGCTCGCCGCGCTCCACGCGCTCGGCGGGGTCTTCGCCGGGATCGGCCACCTGCAGCGGGCCCGACTCCTCCGAACCCGGGGCGTCCAGGGACTCGAAGCGGTCGGGGGCACTGGCGGCCCGGCGGCGGAAGCGGGTGCAGGCGTTCCGGGCCACCGTGTAGGCCCACGTGGTCAGGGAGGACTCCCCTCGGAAGGTGTCCAGGTTGCGGACGACCGCGGTCAGAACCCCCTGCATCACGTCCTCGGCGTCGGTCTCGTTGCGGCAGAACCCCTTGGAAAATCGATAGATGGAGTCGGAAATGCCCTCCAGGAGCCGGCGCATCGCGCGGGCGTCCCCGGAGCGCGCCTCCCGGACCAGGCGCCTCTCCTCGGCCGGCGTCAGGGCCGCCTTTCGGGATCCGGGCCGCCGCGCCGCCTGGTCCCGGAACGCCGTCACCGCGTCCATGGCCCGCCCGGTGCGGGGGTCGGAGCGAATCCTTTCCGCCCCAAATGGCCCCTACCCTTCGACATCGTCACGCCGTCCTCCGTTGGAATCCTCTGGGGGTAACTTGAAGACCAGACACATGCTAGCAAACTTGACCGGGCTCCTCACGCTGCTTCTGGCGGGACCCGGCGGGGCCGGGGCCGAGCCCTGGACCGTGGAGCGCGTGCTGGAATCAGTGCGCTCCACGGACCCTGCCATCGCCGCCGCCCGGGCCCGGGGTGAGGCGGGCCGCGCCCAGGGCGCCTCGGCCTGGGCGGGGCTCTCGCCCCAGCTGCGACTGCAGGGCAGCGTCCTGCGCAGCGACGACCCGGCGCTCCTGTTCTCGGAGAAGCTGTGGCAGGGCCGCTTCACGCAGGCCGACTTCGACGTGCAGGCGCTCAACCGCCCTCCGGCTCGCACCGCCTGGCAGTACGGCCTGGTGCTGGACCAGCCGATCTTCAACGGTGCCGGGGAAGTCACCACGCCGGCGCTGGTCGGCCACCTGCGTCGGGCCGCCACCGCCGCAGAACAGGCCGCGGTAGGCGGGCTGCTGCTGCGCGCGGCCGAGACCTACGCCGGCGCGTGGCGCGCCCGCCGCGCACTGGAGGCCGATTCGCTCTCACTGGAAGCCGCGCTGGAGCAGCGCCGCTCCGCGGTGGCGCGCTTCCGCACCGGGCAGGTGCCCGAGTTGGACACGCTGCTCGCGGCCGCCCGCCTGGCCGGGGCCCGGGCCGCGTGGCTGGGGCGGCAGGCCGAAGGCGAAGTGGCCATCGCCCGCCTCTCGCGCCTGGTGGGCGCCACGGTGAATCCGTCCGAGCTGGCCGACCCATCCGCCCCTGCCGCAGACGCTCCCCTCGGCGAAGCCGCGGATCGCGGCGAGGTGCGCGCCGCGCGCGAACGCGCCGCGGCACTTGAGATCGAATCGAAGCGCGCCGGGCTGCGCCTGCTGCCCTCGCTGAACGGGCGGGTGACGCTGAACTGGTACCGCGACCCCGCGCAGGGCCCCGCGGAGCGCCGCTGGATGGCGAGCCTTGCCATGGACCTGCCGGTGTGGGACGGCGCGCGACGCGTGAACGAGTGGCGCGCCGCGCAGGCCCAGGCCCGCATGGCCCGCGCCGACGCGCAGGCCGCCGAGCGCGACCTGGAAGTCGCGGCCGCCGGGGCGCGCGCGGAGGCGGACATCGCGCCGCGGCGATTCGAGGCCGCCCGGATGGGCCGCGCCGCCGCCGAGGAGGGGCTGCGCTTCGCCCAGGACCGCTACCGGGCCGGGCTGCTGCCGCTGAGTGAACTGCTGGCCGCCGACGCGGAAGCTGCGAAGGCGCGCCTGGGGGAAGTCGACGCGCGCGTGAACCTGCTGCTCACGCGCTACCGCCACCTGCACGCGATCGGGGAATTGAGATGAACAGCTACCGGTTTCGATGGATCCTCCCGGCCGCGCTGGCGGCCCTGGCCACGGGCTGCGGCGGCGGCGAGGCGCGCAAGCCCGCCGAAGCCGCGCCCGTGACCGTGACCACCTTCCGCGCCGGTGGCGCCGCGGAGGCCGGCGAGGTGGTGCTGCCGGGCCGCGCCCGCGCCCGGGAGGAAGTGACCGTCACCGCGCGCATCCCGGCGCGCCTAACGCAACTGCCGCTGCGCGAGGGGCAGCACTTCCGCAGGGGCGAGGTGCTCGCCCGCTTCGAGGCCGAGGAGACCCGCCGCGCGTTGGATGCCGCCCGCGCCGGGCTCTCGGCCGCCACGCTGCGGCGCGACCAGGCGCGGCTGCAGGAGTCCCGCATGGACTCGCTGTTCGCGGGGCGGGTGGCCGCGCTGCGCGAGTTGGAGGGGGCGCAGATGGAACGGCGCGCCGCCGACGCGGGCTGGGAGCAGGCCCGCGCCGGGCTCGAGGAACTGATCAGCGGAACCGCCATCCCCGCGCCCTTTGACGGCGTGGTGGTGCGGCGCCGGGTGGACCCGGGCGCCGGTGTGGGCCCCGGTCAGCCGCTGCTGGACATCCGCTCCGACGCAGCCGACGAGATTGAAGCCGCCGTGCCCGAAGCCCAGGTGGAGCGCGCCCGCTCGGCGCGCGTGCTCTTCCAGGTGGGCGAGGGCCCGTGGCGCCCCGCGGAGATCGCCCGCCTGGACGGCATGGTGGACTTCGCCACCCGGACCCGCACCCTGTACCTGCGCCCCGCGGGCGGTGCGGGCCGGCCGGAGCCCGGCGCGTTCGTGCGCGTGAAGTTCGAAGCCCCGGCAAACGCACGGCACGCGGCAGAGGCGGGACGTGCGGCGGAAGCGACGGACGGCGCGGACGGGGCGAGGGACGCCGCCGCGGGCTCCGCCACGGCCGCGAGCCCCGCCACGGCCGCAAGCGCCTCCGCCGCCGGCCCGGTGACCGTGCCGGTCTCGAGCCTGGTGCGCCGCGGGGAGCTGAGCGGCGTCTACGTGATCCGCGACGGCCGCGCCACGCTGCGCTGGCTGCGCCTCGGCCGCCAGGCCGGCGCCGAGGTGGAGGTGCTCGCCGGGCTGTGGCGCGGCGAGGACGTGGCCGTCTCCCCCGCCGGGCTTTCCGATGGCCGGCCGGTGACGGTGTCCCGATGACGCAGAAGATCCCGACCGTGGGGCTCGCGGGGCGCATCGCGAGCACGTTCCTGCACTCGCGCCTCACGCCGCTCATCGTGATCGCCTCGGTGCTGTTGGGGGCGATGGCCCTGTTGACCCTGCCGCGCGAGGAGGAGCCGCAGATCAAGGTGCCCATGGTGGACATCCGCCTCGCGTGGCCGGGCACGCCCGCCGCGCAGGTGGAGCGCCAGCTCACCACGCTGGTGGAGCGCCGCCTGTGGCAGATTCCCGATCTCGAGTACCTCTACTCCACCACCGCCACCGACGGCGCCCTGTTGATCGCGCGCTTCAAGGTGGGCTCCAGTCCCGAACAGGCGCTGGTGCGGATTCGCACGCGCCTCGACGAGGTGGGCCCCGACCTGCCCGCGGGCGCGCAGGTGTTCTCCGTGTCCCCGCGCTCCATCGACGACGTGCCGGTCCTGGGCGTGACCCTGTGGAGCCCCACGCGCGCCGACATGGACCAGAACGCCCTGCGCCGCGTGGCCTCCGAGCTGGCCGTGGAGCTGCGCAAGGCGCCCGGGGTGGCGCGCGTGCGGGTGCTGGGCGGCGAGCCGCGCGAGGTGCGCATCGAGCCCGACCCCGGCCGCATGGCCGCGCTGGGCCTGACGGTGAACGAGCTGATGGGCGCGCTCTCGGGCGCCGGCATGTCCTTCCCTGCCGGCGGCACGGAGCAGGGCGGCGCCCTGCGGGCGTTGCGCGCGGAGTCGCCGTTCGAGACCGCCGACCAGGTGCGCGCACTGGCGGTGACCGCCCGGGGAGGCCGCCCGGTGCGCCTCTCCGAGGTGGCCCGCGTGGCCGACGGCCCCGGGGAGCGGACGCAGTACGTGTTCTTCGGAGACGACAAGGGCGCGCGGCACCCGGCGGTGACGCTGGAGGTGTCCAAGCGCCCCGGGGTGAACGCCACCGAGATGGTGAAGTTCCTGCACCGGCGCATCGAGGAGCTGCGGCCCGCGCTGCTGGGCAGCGACGTGGCCACCGTGACCACGCGCGACTACGGCGAGACCGCGAAGGTGAAGTCCGACGACCTGATGTTCCACCTGCTGCTGGCCACCTTCTCGGTGATCCTGCTCATCGCGCTGGTGCTGGGCCGGCGCGAGTCGGTGGTGGTGGCGGTGGCCATCCCGGTCACCCTGGCGCTGACGCTGTTCCTGTACCTGTTCCTGGGCTACACGCTGAACCGGGTCACGCTCTTCGCGCTCATCTTCTCCATCGGCATCCTGGTGGACGACGCCATCGTGGTGGTGGAGAACATCGCCCGCCACTTCCAGATGAAGGACGGCCGGCCGGTGGACCAGCGGGTCATCGAGGCCGTGGACGAGGTGGGCAACCCCACCGTGCTGGCCACGTTCGCGGTGATCGCCGCCATCCTGCCGCTCACCGCGGTGGGCGGGTTGATGGGCCCCTACATGAAGCCCATCCCCATCGGCGCGTCGCTGGCGATGCTGTTCTCGCTGGCGGTGGCCTTCATCGTGTCGCCGTGGGCGGCGCTGCGGGTGGTCAAGCCCGGCGGCGCGCACGGCGCGCACGGCGAGGCCGCCCCGGAGGGCGCGCTGAGTCGACTGTACCGGCGGGCCATGGGCCGCCTCCTGGATGACGGGCGCGCGCGCGGCGGCTTCTTCGCGGTCATGGGACTGCTTTTCGTGCTCGCCGTGGGGCTGCTGGCGGTGCGCCTGGTCACGGTGAAGATGCTGCCGTTCGACAACAAGAGCGAGTTCGAGGTGCTGCTGGACCTGCCGCCGGGCACGCCGCTGGAGGCCACCCTGGCCGCCACCGCGGAGGTGAGCGCCCGGCTGAGCCGCGAGCCCGAGGTGGAGAACACCGTGACCTACGCCGGCCTGGGCGCGCCGGTGACCTTCAACGGCCTGGTGCGCCACTACGACTTCCGCGAGGACCCGCGCTTCGCCGAGGTGCAGGTGAAGCTGGTGGAGCCCGGGAAGCGCCGGCAGCAGAGCCACGCCATCGCCCGCCGCGTGCGACCCGCGATGGAGGCCATCGCGGCGCGCTACGGCGCGCGCGTGAAGGTGGTGGAAGTGCCGCCCGGCCCGCCGGTTCTGAGCACGCTGGTGGCCGAGGTCTACGGCCCGGACCCCGAAGGCCAGCGGCGCCTCGCCCACCAGGTGTGGGACGTGTTCCGCAGTACGCCCGGGGTGGTGGACACCGACCTGCTGCTGGCGGAGAACCAGCCACGCACCCGGCTGGTGGTGGACCGCGACCGCGCGGTGCTGGCCGGCGTGCCGGCCGCCCAGGTGGTGGACGCCACGTCCGCGCTCTTCGCGGGGCGGACGGTGGGCTCGCTGCGGGCCCCGGCCGAGGCCGAGGCGGTGCCGGTGAAGGTGCGCCTGTCCACCGCCGACCGCGGCGACCTGGCGGCGCTGTCCGCGCTCCGCATGGGCGCGGGCGGCGGCACGCCGATGAGCGAGCTGACCCGGGCGCAGGCGGATTCCGCGCCCCCGGAGATCTACCACAAGAACCTGCACCGCGTGCTGTACGTGCTGGGAGACGTGGCCGGCCGCGAGGAGAGCCCGGTGTACGCCATCGGGGCGCTGCGTCCGCGCGTGGACAGCCTGGTGGCGCCCGACGGCGGCAGGGTGCACCAGCTGAGCACCAAGGTGCCCGACAGCGACGAGAAGTACGCGGTGAAGTGGGACGGCGAGTGGCACATCACCTACGAGGTGTTCCGCGACATGGGGGCGGCGTTCGCCGTGGTCCTGGTGCTGATCTACCTGCTCACCGTGGGCTGGTTCAAGTCGTTCACCACCCCGCTGGTGATCATGATCCCGATCCCGCTCAGCCTCGTGGGCATCCTGCCGGCGCACGCGCTGATCGGGGCCTTCTTCACCACCACGTCCATGATCGGGTTCATCGCCGGGGCCGGCATCACGGTGCGCAACTCGGTGATCCTGGTGGACTTCATCGAGCTGCGGCGCGCACAGGGCCTGAGCCTGCGGCAGGCCGTGATCGACGCCGGCGCGATCCGCTTCCGGCCCATGGTGCTCACCGCCGCGGCGGTGGCCGTTGGGGGTGCCGTGATCCTGTTCGATCCCATCTTCCAGGGCCTCGCGGTGGCCCTGATCGGCGGCGAAGTGGCCGCCACGGTAATCTCGCCGGTGGCCGTCCCGGTGCTCTACTACCTGCTTCGCCGCCGCGGCGAGCGCAAGGAGGTGGCCGCATGAAGATGCTCTGGATCGTGGCCGACGCGGTGCGGCTGGACCCGCTGCGCGAGAAGCTGGTGGAGCTGCGCGCGCCCGGCTACAGCGTGATGCCGGTGGTCGAGGGCGCCGGCAGGACCGGCCTGCACACCGGCGACCGCGTTCACCCCGGCGCCCTGGCGGCGGTGATGGTGGTGGCCGAGGACGCGGACGCGGACCGGATCTTCGAAGGCATGGTGCGCTGCCGCGACGAATGCGGCGATACGGTGACCAGGATCTTCCTCCTGCCGGTGGAACGGCAGGCGTGAGAGTACCGCGTCGATCCCGCTGTCGCCCGTGGCGCCCCAGGATCGGAACCTACACCCGGAGCGTCCCGCCACCGAGCGCGTGGCGGGACGGAAAGGAGAATCCAACATGACCATCAACGAGGCGCTGCGCGCCGTCGCCGGCCTGTTCGTGGTGGCTTCGGTGGCGCTGGGCTACTGGGTTGACCCGTGGTTCTTCGCGTTCACGGCGTTCGTGGGGCTCAATCTGCTCCAGTCCGCGTTCAGCCGCTGGTGCCCCATGATGTGGATCCTGGAAAAGGCGGGCCTCCGGAAGACCTAGCCCGGGCGGGGGCCACCGGTTTGTCGGTTGTGCTACGCTTGCCCTGATGGCCCACCTGGAACCCCAGAATCCGGACCCCGGGATCCTGGTCCGCGCCGCGCGCGAGCTCTTCGGCGCCCCGGACTCCGGCGAACTCCTCCGGCGCTTCTTCGCGCTGGTCCGCGAGGCCGTGCCCTGCGACGGCCTCGAAGCGGCCCTGTTGCTGCCCACGCGGCGTGCCGTGAGACTGGTGGCCGTGGGCCCGGAGGGGCTGCTGCCTTCCCCGGGCGCGGCCCTGCCTCTCCAGGGCACCTCCTACGCGCACGCGATGGCATCCGGGATTCCCTACATCTCCGGCGACCTGCAGGCCGGGGAACTGCGCTACCCCGACGAGGAACTCTGCCGCAGCCGCGGCATCCGGCGCGTGGCCATGGTGCCGCTCGGCGCCCCGGGCCAGTGGCTGGGCGCGCTGCGGGCGGGCCGCGGCGGGAACTCCCCCTTCACGGAGGAGGAGGTGGCCCGCTTCGGGCAGCTGTGCGAACCGTTCGCTCAGGCGCTGTCCGACGTGGAGGCGCGCGCGGAGCTGCGCGCGGCGGTGGCCCGCGAGCGGGCGCTGGTGGACATCGCCGCCGAGGCCCTGCCGGCCCCGGACCTGGGCCTGGCGTTCCAGGCCGTGTGCGACGCGCTGGCGCGGGTGATGGTCTACGACCGACTGGTGCTCTTCGGGCTCGACGGAGAGCGCGTGCGGGCCCTGTTCTTCCGCGACAACGTCCCGGAAATCGAGAGCGGTCCGCTGGAATACGAGTGGGCCGGCTCGCACCTCGAGGGCGCCATCCGGCGCCGGGAGCCCTACCTGTACCGCTTCGGGGAGAGCCACTTCCCGCAGTTCGAGGCGCTCGCCCGCCTGGGGTTCCGGTGCGCGCTGGGCGCGCCGGTACTGGCCGGCGGCGCGGTGTTCGGCACGCTGAGCGCCGGGTGCAGTGACCCGGACGCCTACGGCGCGGACGATCTCGACCTGGTGCAACGCGCCGCCCGGCTTCTGGGCCAGGCCGTGGAGCGCTTCCGCGAGCACGAGCACGCCCAGCTGGCCGCGACCCGGGAGCGCAACCTCCGGGAGCTGCGCGCATCCTTGAGCGGACAGCTGGATGTCCAGGAGGTCTTCGACACCTTGGTGTCCGGGCTGCGCCGGATATGCCCCTTCGAGTTCGCGACCTCCTTCGACCTGCGCGACGAGTGGTACGTCCCGCTTGCCACCGACGCGCCGCCGGAGGCGCGCGACGCCATCTTCGTCCGCCATCGCCTCGAGGACACCCTGGTCGCCGAGTCGCTGCGCGCCGGCAACGGGGTGCGCCGGCAGGGCGGGCAGGGTGGCGACAGTGACCACGTGTGGTCGCTGGCGAACGGATACGTCGCCAGCCTGGTGCTGCCGGTGATCCTGCGGGGCCAGCTGGTGGGCAAGCTGGCGCTGGTCTCGCGCGACCCGGACGCGTTTCCGCCCGGCGACATGGACTTCCTGCGCCAGGCGGCCCGCCAGTTCGGCGCCGCGCTGGAGGGCGCGCGCGCCTTCGCCGAGGTGCAGCGGCTGGCCCAGCGCGAGCGCGACCTGCTGGAGATCACCAACACGCTGGCCTCCTTCCACCACCCCCGCGACGTGTACCCGGCGATGATGGAGGCGCTGCAGCGCCTGGTGGACTTCGACCGCAGCGTGGTGTTCTCGATCGAAGGCGAGTGGATGCGCCCGATCAACCCCGCTCAGTCCGAGGACGATCCCGGCGGGCTGGCCCTGGTCCAGCGGTGGCGCGAATCCGATGCGCGCGTGGCGATCGAGACCCGCCGCCCCGCGCGCTACGTCCTGGAGGAACAGGATTCCGAGCGATCGCACGCCCTGCGTGCCGCCGGCCTGCGCACCCTGGCCTATGTCCCGGTTCCCGGCCGCGACCAGGCGGTGGCGGTGTTCGCGCTGGCCTCGCAGAGCCCCGATGCGCTCACCCCGGGCGATCTGCGGCTGGTGGGACGGGCCGCCCAGCAGTTCGGGCTGGCGTTGGAGAACGCGCGGGCCCACTCCGAGAACCTGCGGCTCGCGGAACGCGAGCGAAACCTGCTGGAGCTGGCCAACGCGCTCACCGTGTACCGCGACCCCCAGGAGATCCTCCAGGAGGTGCTCCCGGCGGTGCGGCGGCTGGTGCGCTTCGAGCCTTCCGACGCCGCGATCATGGTGGAACTGGACGGCGAGACGATGCGGCCGGTCGCCACCAGCGCGCCCGCAGTCCGCGAGTCGCGCCTGTGGCGCCCATTTCGCTGGGCGGACCTGCCGGTCGCGCAGGTCCTGGCCACCGGCCAGCCGCGGCGCCTCCCGGTGGAGCGCCTGTGGCCCGCGGCGGCGGAAAGCCTGGGTGCGCTGGGCTTCCGGGTCTCGGCCCTGGTCCCGATGGTGATCCACGGCCGCACCGTGGGCGTCCTGTGGCTGGTCTCCCCCCGGCAGGAGGCCTTCCCCGCGGCCGACGTGGACGTGTTCGCGCGCATCGCGCAGCAGCTGGGGCTCACCCTGGAGGCCGGGCGGGGCTACATCGAGATCCAGCGGCGCGAGGAGAAGCTGGAGCTGGAGAACCGCTATCTCAAGGAGGAGCTCTCCGAGGTGGCCGGGTTCGAGGAGATCATCGGGGTCGGCCCCGCCCTGGCGCGGGTGCGCGAGCTGGTGCGCAAGGTGGCCCGCACCGGCACGGTGGTGCTCATCCGCGGTGAGAGCGGCACCGGCAAGGAGCTGGTGGCGGAGGCGGTCCACCGGCTCAGCGCCCGTGCCGACCGCCCGCTCATCAAGGTCAACTGCGCCGCGCTGCCGGAGAGCCTCATCGGCAGCGAGCTCTTCGGCCACGAGAAGGGGGCGTTCACCGGGGCCTTTGCCCAGCGCCTGGGTCGCTTCGAGCTGGCGCGCGGCGGAACGATCTTCCTGGACGAGATCGCGGAGCTGTCGCCGGACGTGCAGTCGAACCTCCTGCGCGTCCTGCAGGAGGGGGAGTTCGAGCGCGTGGGCAGCAGCACCACGCAGAAGACCGACGCGCGCGTGATCACCGCCACCAACCGGGACCTCGAGGTCGCGGTGGCCGACGGCAGGTTCCGCCAGGACCTGTTCTATCGGCTGAACGTGTTCCCCATCTACGTCCCCCCGCTGCGCGAGCGGCCCGAGGACATCCCGGTGCTGGCCTACTACTTCCTGCACCGGCTGGCGCGGCGCATGGGCCGCAACATCACCCGGCTGGCGCCGGAGAGCGAGGCGCGGATGATCGCCTACTCCTGGCCCGGGAACATCCGCGAGTTGCAGAATGTGATCGAGCGCGCCGTGATCCTGTGCGACGGAGACGAGCTGCGGCTCGACCCGTCGCTGCTGAGCCCGGGGCAGCCTGAAGAGCCGGCCCGGCCCGCCCGGCCGTTCCTCCCCGCGGCCGTCGCCGGCAGCCTGGTGGAAGCCGAGCGCACCCACATCCTCGCCGCCTTGCGGCGCGCCGGGGGCAGGATCGCCGGCCCCGGCGGCGCGGCGGAGATCCTGGCTCTCAAGCGCACCACCCTCAATTCGAAGATCAAGAAGCTGGGGATCTCCCGGCACGAGTTCCTGCAATAGCCGAAGCGACGATATATAGCCGTCTGTTGGACTAAATATGGTCATATGGCGATATTTAGTCGTGAGTGTGAATAGACGTTACCGAATTCTGAGCCAACCCCACCCACCAAGTCTATGCACGACAATTCAGTAATGGAACTCTCGGGTCCATGTCACTCCATGGCATACTCCGTGCAATGTCCGATGTTCAGACACGACTTGGGAGCCCGCGCTCATGATCCGAATATCCCGGCTGGCCGACAATGGCAGCTGCCACTTCAAGATAGAGGGCAGGGCACTGGGCACCTTCGGGGATGAACTCCGGAAGTTCCTCGAGGGGCTGCTGGACTCGGAGAGCCGGATCACGCTGGACCTCGAGGGCCTGCTGGCCATCGACCAGCCCACGCTCGAGTTCCTGGCCCACAGGCGCGACCGGGTGATCCTGGAACACGCGCCACGGTATCTCGACCGCTGGATCCTGGGTGCGGAGGCGACCAGCTAGTTCGGTCCGCCGGGCTCGCGACCGCAGCGGACGGGGCCCGAAGATGCGTGATGCTGCGCAAGCCGGCGGCGGCCGCGCTAGCGTGCGTCGCAGAGGCGGGGGCGCTCAAGGGCGCGCGTGAAACCGAGTTGTCCGCCGGCTGCGCAGCATCGATTTCCGTGGAGAGTTTTCGAAGGGTGGGGGGACGGGGTCGCAGACGCGGGGGCGGTTTGCTCCTCTCCCCTCACCCGATTTTCCTGACATAGCGGGTTTGCATCCTGCCTGACAACTTCGGGCGGAGTTGAGAGCGTGGCGACGCGGGGGCGGTCGCCGCATCTCACTCCGCCCGATTCCGTTTGATATCCCGGGGGTTGACTGTGTACCCTAGGGCGTCCGCCGGGAGGCTCGGGCGCCTCCGCCGCTGTCCCCCGCATGGACGCTCCGCCGCCCTCGCCCGGGCGGCAGGTCCGTGACTGCCGGGAAGGAGCCCCGCATGAAGAGCCAGCCTCTCGAGCACAGGATCTGGATCCACGCGCCCATCGCCGAGGTCTGGAGGGCATGGACGGACGCCGAGAGCATCGCCCAGTGGTTCGCGCAGGTGGTGCGCGTGGAGCCCTGGGAAGGCGGCGCCTTCGAGTTATCCTTCGAGCCGGAGTCCCCCGAGCGCCACAGCACGCGGGGCTGCCGGCTGCTCGAGTTTCTC
>JACRLI010000014.1:0-46496 GCA_016235265.1 Candidatus Eisenbacteria bacterium | reverse complement strand
TTTGCTCCTCTCCCCTCACCCGATTTTCCTGACATAGCGGGTTTGCATCCTGCCTGACAACTTCGGGCGGAGTTGAGAGCGTGGCCTTCGAGCCGGATGCGGAGGGCACCAGTGTGCACCTGGTGCATTCGGGCTGGGGCGATTCGGAGGATTGGGAGCAGGCCCGCTCCTGGCACGACATCGCCTGGTCCGAGGTGCTCGAAGCCCTCAAGCGGGTGCTCGAGCAGCAGACCGAGGCGCAGCTGGCGCTGGAGGCGGCGGCCGAGGGGGACCTCGAGGAGGGCATGGACCTCGAGCTGGACCTGGGCTTTGACGACATGCGCCTGCCGCCGCCGTCCCGACCCGATCCCCGGCCGCCCGCGAGGCCCGCGGCGCCGAGGGCCGCCGCGCCCGCCGTGGCGCGCCCCGAGCCCCCCGTCGTGAAGCCGGTGGCGACCCCGAAGCCCGCGCCCGCGAAGGCCGCCGGGCCCGCCCGCAAGCCCGCATCGAAGCCGGCACCGAAGCCCGCCCGGAAGCCTGTGAAGAGGTCCGCGGCCAGCGCCGCCAGACCCGGGCCCGCCACCGGGGCGTCCCGGAAGAAGAAACCCTCCGCGAAGAAGTCTTCCCCGAAGAAGTCCGCGCCGAAGAAGAAGGCCACCGCGAAGCAGGCCGTGCCCAAGCCGAAGCATCGTGCGAAGGCCGCGCCTCGATTGACCTCAAGGAAGGGGGCTACACAGATGGCGAAGAAGAAGGCTGCCAAGAAGAAGGTCGCGAAGAAGAAGGTCGCCAAGAAGAAGGTCGCGAAGAAGGCTGCCAAGAAGAAGGTCGCCAAGAAAAAAGCCCGCAAGGCCAAGAAGTAGGCGAACCACTCTTCGGCGCGACTTCTTCTCTGAGAGCGCGGGGGCGGCCAGGCGGCCGTCCCCGCTGCTTTTCCGCGGCGCGGTCCGGCGCCGGCACCGCTCGATCCGGCCGCCGCGCGCCCCCCGACAGGCCGGCCCCCGGCGCCCTACTTCACCCGCAGCACCATGGCGGTCAGGTCGTCGCTCGGGCCGCGCGCGCCCTCGAAGGCGCGCACGTCGGCCACCAGGCTCGAGAGGATGTCGGCGGCGGAACCGCCCTTGCCGCGCCTCAGCACCGCTTCGGCCCGCTCGTCGCCGTACAGTTCCTCCCCCTCGCCCTGGGCCTCGTTGACGCCGTCGGTGTAGAGCGCCAGCACGTCGCCCGGGGCCAGCGCCACGCGGCCCTCCTCGTAGACGGCGTCCCCCATCACTCCCAGCACGAATCCGCCGGTCTCGAGGCGCTCCACGCTCCCATCGCCCCGCAGCAGGATCGGCGCCGGGTGGCCGGCATTCACGTACTCCAGCGTGAGCGAGGCGGGATCCAGCACGCCCAGGAACAGGGTCACGAACTTCCCGGTCTCCACGCTGCTCTCCAGCAGGCGGTTCACGCCGCCCACGATCTCGGCCGACGAGGCGTGCGCGGCCGCGTGCGCCTGCAGCGCGGCCTTCACGTTGCTCATCAGGAGGGCGGCGCCCACCCCCTTGCCGGACACGTCGGCCACGCAGAAGCCGATCCGGCCCTCCGCCACCTCCAGGAAGTCGAAGTAGTCGCCGCCCACCTGGAGGCTCATGGCGTTGGCGGCGGCCACGTCCAGTCGCGGCCACGCCGGAGGACCGGCGGGCAGCAGCCGGGCCTGGATGCGCCGTGCCAGCTCCAGCTCGCGGCGGAGGTGCTCGCGCTCCACCACCGCGCGCTGGCCCTCCTCCAGGCCCGCTGCCATGCGGTTGAACGCTCCCGCCAGCTCCCCCAGCTCATCCTCCGAGGGCACCGTGACCCGGGCGGTGAAGTCACCCTGCTGCACGCGGGCCGTGGCGGCTCCCAGGTTGGCCACCCCCCGGGTGATGAAGCCGGCGGTGCGTGAGCCGTACATCATCGCCACCAGCATCACGATCAGGAACAGGGCGCCCACCACCCACAGCGCGATGAGGAACGCGAAGGACACCGTGCTGGTGCCCCCGCCCTTGAGGCCGGCCGTCTCCCAGAAGTCCACCCGCGCCAGCAGCACCGCCGAACCCCGTCGCCAGGAGTGCCGGTCCCAGTTGTCGCACGGCAGGTCCGAGCCGGGAACGGGCTCCTTCGAGAGCAGCAGGCGATTGCCCAGGCCGGCGAAGCGCCCGCCCCCCACCGAGATGACTCCCAGGCTGCGGGTGAGCGAATCGGTGAGCGCGGCCGCCCGCCGGCGCTCCAGGGAGTCCGCCCAGGCGGCCGGCGGGATCGCCGCCCGCGTGCCGGGGCGCCGCTGCGCCCGCACATCCCGGCGTGAATCGCGGGCGGCGTCCACGCCCGCCTTGAATCCCTCCTGGGCGGATTGTGCGACCCCCACGCGCGTGCCGCGGTCGGAGACACTCACGCGGGTGCTGCCTGAAGTCATCGAGGGCGCGCCCCACAGGATTGGATCGCAGCGCATCTGCCGCCCGAACGCGGTGAGCCTCGCGGTGTCCACGGGTTCGTAGGTGACCAGCGCCAGCGAGTCCCCGCCGCGCGGCCACACCGCGGTTTCGGCCCAGTGGAACCCGCCGGCCCGCAGCACCAGGCCGCGCACCACCTGCCCGCTGTCGTTCACCGGCGCCGACGCGGGAGTGAACAGGGAATCGGGGCCGCCCACGGCGCCCGCCACCCACCACCCGGCGGGGCCGCGCTCCAACGCCATCGCGGACACTCCCTGCCCGCGGAACAGTGCGGCCCTGCCCCGCAGGCGGGCCGCCAGTTCCGTCCCGGATGCCGGAACCGCGCCCGCCTGCTGCGCGCGCATCCACGCCCCCGTCGCGGAATGGGCCTGCAGCTCCTCGGCGAGCGCCCGCGCCCGGAACTCCCCGGAGCGCACCCAGGCGGAGATGCCCACGAAGATCACCGCCAGCACCGCCGGGGTGATGGCGAACAACCCGAAGGCCACCACCAGCTTGGTGCGGATGGAAGAGCGCCGGATCCAGCGGCGCAGCAGCTCGGCCGCGCCGCGCACCGCGGCCAGCAACAGCCAGGCCTGCATCAGGCTGTAGAGCGCTCCCGTCACCACGCGCACCGCCCCGGCGGGAGACCCCGCGGGCGGGCGCGTCACCAGGCCGCCGTCATCCCCGGTGCTCATCACCAGCAGGCCGGGACCGGACATCTGCGTGCCCACCCCCAGCAGCGCCGGAACGGCATAGGCGGCCACGCACGTCAGCAGCAGCAGGCCCAGCGCGGCGGAGCGCCGCGCGCGCACCCAGGGGGTGAGCGAGCCGCGCGCGAAGAAGCCCAGGAGCAGACCCGTCCACGCTCCCGCGCCCGGGTTGGCGAATCCCACGAGACCGGTGAACAACATCCAGAAGGGCCGGTAGAAGCCCGCGAGGCGTCCGCCGAGGAGCTGGCCCGCGGGCCGCCGGCGCGCGCGGAAGAGCGCCCACACCGCTGCCGCGGAGAGGGCTGCCCGCAGCAGTCCCAGCAGGGGGAACGCGGGCAACGCCACGGTGAGCGCGGTGCCCGCGAGCGAGAGCAGCAGCAGCGGAGTGAGCCGCACGTCGCGGGTGCGGTCCTCCGCCGGCGGCTGGGGCTTGCCCAGCAGCAGCGTCGCGGGTTTCGGGCTCGGGCGTCGAGTCATGGTCGGTCCCCGTGGATCCGGCTTCCGTACGGGCATCAGGGGTGCGGCGCGGCGGGCGGCCGTGGCGGCGCACGGGACGAAGCCGGGATTGTACGGGGGAACGTCCTTCATGGGTACCCACCACCGACCTTCGCTGCCGGCGGCCCCCTGCCGCGCGTCGCCGGCGGCCCGGCCGGCAGCCCCGTCTTGACGCTCCCCGCACGCGCACCTACCTTGGACTCACCATGAAACCATCCCCAGCCTCATCCCCACCCCCAGCCCCCGGTCCGAAACCCGGGCCCGACGGGCGCGTTCCGCGGCCATGACCGCCCGCGAGCGCTTCGGCCTGTTGCTCACCACGGTGTCCCTGGTCCTGTGGGCGGGGGGCCTGGCCGTCCTCGGCGCACTGGTGGCCCCACGGGTGTTCCTGCACTCGGGGCTGGCGCGCGCCGACGCGGCCGCGGTGATGGCCCCCGTCTTCCTGGGCTTCGACCGGTGGGTGCAGCTGCTCATGGCGATCCTGATCGCCGGCGAGTTCCTGCGCCTGGGCGCCGGCGCCCGCCCGCGCGCATTGATCAACCTGAACGTGGCCCTGCTGGTCGTGCTGCTGGCCGCGGGGGCCGCGTCCACGCTGGGCACCAATCCGCAGATTGACCAGCTTCGCCGCGCCGGCGCGCACCGCGGGGAGGGACCCACCGGCGCGCGGCTCGAACAGATGCACGGCATGTCCGAGCGGCTCGGCCGGGCCCAGGCGATGCTGGCGCTCCTCGCGCTGGGACTGGCGTGGATTCCCTCGCGGCCGGTCCGGGCGCCCCGCGACGCCGGAAACTAGTCGGGCCCTCCCATGATCGCCGCGCTGATCCTCGCCCCGCTGCTGTGCTTCGCCGACGCCGACACCCATTTCGTGCCCGTGCGACTGCATCAGCCCGGGATCGTGCGCGGTCCGCGCGGGCGCGGCGTGGCGGTTCCGCTGTCGCCGGGGCAGGCCGCGGCGCAGGCTGGAAGCGTGGCTGCGGACTCCGCCGCCGGAAGAGCCACGCCGCGCCCGGCCGCGCGGAGCGTCACCTCCTGGAGCCTTCCCTGCCCCGGCGACACGCTCACCGTCCGCTACGAGCGGGACGCCTCGCGCGAGTCGGTGTTCCTGCGCGGGCTTGCGGCGGGCGCGGCGACGACGCGGCACGCCTCGGCCTCCGCGTTTGAATCCGTGTCCCCCGACACCGCCTGGATGGGCGCCGACATCAACGGGGACGGCCAGCCGGACGTGGTGCTGCGCCATGCGGTGCGCGAGCGGCCGCTCACCGGGCAGTGGATCGAGGCGCTGGGGCTCTCGAAGGGCCGGATTCGCTGCTGGCTCACGCGCACCCCGAGCCTCGTTCCCAAGAGTCTGTTCGCGATGCGCAAGGGGGAAGGGCCGCTGGTGTTCGCCGTGGAGCCGCACGCGGAGGGCTGGCCGGAGCAGCGCCTCGACCCTCCCGCGCGCGAGCGGCTCCTGGAGGTCCGGGATTCCATGGTTACGGATGTGAGCCGGCGACACGCCGGGTGGTTCGCGCCGCGCGAGACCGCCGCCGCGCTGCGGCTGCAGTCCCTGGAGCAGCGCGGCGAGGCGGGCACCGAGTGGGCGGATGCGCTGCTCGCCCGCACCTGGTGCCTGCTTACCATGGGCCGCGCCACGGAGGCCCGGGTGCTCTACGAGGGCCGCCTGGCCCGCGCGCGGGCGGCCGGGCCTGAGTTGCGCGACTACCTCGAGGCGAGGCGGCGGGAACTGGAGCAGGAATGGGGCGGAAACTGACGGCCGCGCCGGGACTCGCCCCGGTGGTCGCCTCCGTCCTGCTGCTGGCGTGCATGCCCGGCTGCGGCCGGGGCCCCGCGCAGCGAAGCCCCGGCGGGGAGGATTCCACGTCGGCCTTCGCGGTCAGCTTTCCCCGGGTGCACCTGTTCCCGGCCGGCGCGGAGACCCTGCGGGTGGAGATCCACTACCTGGGTGTTGCGCCGTCCCCCACCACTGCGCCCCCGGCCAACGGGGTCACCGTGACGCTGGGCCGCGGCCGCCCGCTCACGCTGCAGGGCGACCTCGACAGCCAGGAGTGGTGGTCGTGCGTGGACTCGCTCTCGGGGCGCGACCTCAACGGCGACGGCGCCGTGGAGGCGGTGCTGGCCCGCAGCAACGGCGGCGGGTGCGCCACGTGCCGCAGCGTGACCGTGGTTTCCGTCCAGCGGGGGGCGCCCCGGGTAATCTCGCCGGACGCGGAGCCCGACCTGGTGCCGGTCGAACTGCGCCGCCTGCGCAACGACGGGCGCTACCAGCTGCTGATGCTGGACAACTCCTGGGAGGAGGCGCACGGGTTTTCCGCCGCCGACTCCCCCCGGCCGTTGCGGGTGTGGGCCTGGACCGGGCGCGCCTACGCGGACTCGACGCCCGCGTTCCGGGCCTTCGTGCGCGCGCGGATGCACGCGGCACGGGAGGAGGCGTGCTCGCTGGAAGGCTCGTCCCTGGAGGGGCGCTGGCTGGGCAGGCTGGCGGAATACGTGCTCGACGCCGAGCCCATCGGCGAGGGACGCGCGGCGCTGGACACGCTGCGCGCGCATCTCGCCGCGCACCCACCGGTCACGCCGGGGCTGGCCGCGACCGCCACGGAGGTGGAGGTGGCGCTGGCCAACCGGCTGCGGCGCAGGACGCCGTAGGCGCAAGTCCCCCGGGGGCATCCCTGCGCGCGGATCGCCGCGCGCGAGCCGGCGCGCGGCATTGACTCACCGGCTGCGCCGTGGTGACATCCGCCGACATGAACCCGCCGCAGATCCAACGCTATCTTGCCCTGCTGGAGACTCCCCCGCAGCCGCCGTCCCTGCCGGCCCTGGCCGCGCTGGTGCGCGCGCAGCTCACGCACGTGCCATTCGAGAACCTCTCCAAGGTGCACCGCTGGCAGCGCACGGGGCTCACCGGCATTCCCGACCTCGGCACGTACCTGGACGGGATCGATCACCACCACTTCGGCGGCACCTGTTACGCGAACAACTACCACTTCTACTCGTTGCTCGCGGCCCTGGGCCACGACGTCCGGCTGTGCGGCGCGGACATGAGCCGTCCCGACGTTCACGTCGTGATTCTCGCGCGGGTGGACGGCCGGGAGTACCTGGTGGATTCCGGGTATGGCGCCCCGTTCCTGGAGCCCCTGCCGCGCGATCTGGACCACGATCACGTGGTGCCGATGGGGCGCGACCGCTACGTGCTCCACCCGCAGGACGCGGCAGGCCGCTCGCGCATGGAGTTGGTGCGCGACGGAGAGCCGCGACACGGCTACCTGGTCAAGCCGGAGGCGCGGGACATCCGGGAATTCGACGCCGTGGTGCTGGATTCCTTCCGCCCCGACGCCACCTTCCTCAACGCGCTGATGATGGTCCGCTGCCATCCCGGGCGCACCGTGGCCATCCGCAATCTCGAGTTGCTGGAGTCCACAGAAGGAACGGGAACGGCGCGCACGCTGAGGGACCACGAGGAACTGGTGCGCGCGATCGAAGAGCACTTCGGGATCGATGGGGGGATCGCGCGAGAGGTGCTGAAGCGGCTGGGGAAGCTCAGGGACGTGTTCGAGTAGGATTGCGCTGCGAGGAACGTGTCCGGCCGGGAGCCCGGCAGGAACCACCTGCCTGGACCTCACCCCGCCAGTCTGCCCGCCAGCGCCGCCCCCATCCCTTCCAGCCGCTGCGCCGGGCGAGCCTCCGTGCCTTCCACCACCCTTCCCTCGACTTCCATCCGCCCGCGCAGGCGGACTTCCATGTCGCGCACCACGCCGTAGGCGGCGGCGTCCGGGGAGCCGGCGGCGCGCGCGGCGCGCTGGAACTCGCGCTCGGCCAGCACGCACCAGCGCGCGGCGGAGTCGTCGATGCCGTTCAGCAGCCGCTGCAGGTCCTGCTCCCCGGCGTGGATCTCGACCGCCGCGGCGGCCTGGCCGGCGGCGGGCAGGCCGGCGTCCAGTTTCAGGATCTCCCCCACCCGGCCGCGCAGGCCCATCCGCAGCATCGGCGCGTAGGCCACGATCACGCCGTCCAGTTCGCCCCGCTCCACCCTCGCCAGGCGGTCCATGAGCGGGCCCTCGACGCGCACCACTTCCAGGTCGGCGCGGTGCGCGCGCACCGTCCACGCGCGGGCGGGGCTGTCCACGGCGATCCGCGCCCCGGACTCGAGCTCGCGGAACTCCAGGCCGCCGTGCGACACCAGGCACTCGCGCGGGTCCTCGCGCCGCGGGATCGCGGCCAGGCGCACGCCGGCCGGAGTGTCGTCGGGCAGGTCGCGGGCGGCGTGGACGAGAATCTCCACGTCGCCGCGCAGGAGCGCGGCGCGCATTTCGGCGGTGGGGCCGGTGTCGTGCTCGGGGAGTCTCTCGAAGGACTCGTCCGGGTGGGCGGGGAGATCCACGAGCTGGATCTCGAGGTCCGGGTCCAGCGTTCGGATGGCCCCGGCCAGGATGCGGCCCCGCGCTCGCGCCGCGGGACGCGGACGGGTGGCGAGGCGCAGGATCAACGGCGGCTCCTCACTTCGGCAGCGCCCACGACGCCTCGCACCGCGAGCGCACCTCCTCGAAGCGCTCGCGCGCGGGCCCGTGCCGGCCCTGGCGCAACAGTCCGGGCACCTCCGACTTCATCACTTGCTCCGCCAGCTCGTGCCGGAATTCCTCGCCCGGGATGCGCAGCGCCACTCCGGAGCGCGGCTCCGCCAGCCACTCGGCCAGCACGCCGAACTCGTGACCCAGCGCCTCGGCCACCGCCACCAGCGCCGCGTGGTCCAGCGCCGGCGTGGAGCGGTCGGCGTGCAGCGCCACCTGCAGCGGGCCGCGCTCGAACACCCGCGGCACCAGGAAGGTGGAATCCAACGGCTCGTCGGCGCGGTTCACCCACAGTCCCAGGTCGCGGGCGTCCTCGCACACGCGGTGCTGCTGCGCGGGGTCGGCGTCCATGGCGAACACGAGGGCAGCCTCCTCCAGGTCCTCCAGGCGATACTCGCGCGGCACCCAGCGCAGGCGCGCCTCCTCGCCGGCTCGCCGCAGGCGCTCCTCGGCCTGCGGCGCCACCAGCGTGACGCGCGCGCCCGCGTGCAACAGCGACTCCACCAGGTCCCCGGCGCCGTGCGCCGAGCCCACCACCACCACCCGGGCGCCCAGAAGGTCCAGGAAGACGGGGTAATAGATCGAATTCATGGTCGCGGGTGTCTCCTCTCGCGGCTCATTCTGACAGCGCCGCGGACCGGGCGCAATGAAGGGCCCCGCCGGACGCCGATACGACGGCGCCGGACGCCGGCGCCACGCCAACACAACGGCCCCGCCACGCCGGCGCGGCGCCGACGCAACCCGCGCCACGGGCCGGCCTCTCCGCTATACTCGCCCTCGCCCGCCGCCGCGTGGCGGCCCGCCACCCACCCCCGGAGAACCGGTCCATGAAGCCCACTCCCGCCACCGCTCCGGACGTCCAGCCGTTGCGGGCGGCGCGGCGCCTGGCGCAGCTCCTCCCCTTCGCCGCGGCGGTACTCACCGGACTGCTGGCCTTCCGGGTGCTCCGCGGCCTGGGCGAATCGGACGCGGCCGCGGTGCTGGCGCGCTCGCTGCCCGCCGCGGCGGCGGCGGCCCTGGCGCACCTCCCTGCCGGCCCGCTGGCGATCGCACTGGGTGCGCTGCCCCTGGCGGTGTGGCTGGCGTGCGCCTGGTGGGCCGCGCGGGTGCCCGGTGTGAGCCGGGAGCGCGCCCGCATGCTGGTGGGCTGGGCGTGGGGCGCCTCCGTGCTCGCGGGAGCGTGGGCGCTGCTGGCGGGGGTGTCCGGGCCCAAGCCCGGGCTGGCCGCGCTGGGCTACTGCATCTCCTGGCCGGCGCTGGGCTCGCTGGGCGCGGCCCTGGTGCTGCGGCGCGCGCGGGCGCTGGAGTTCGCGGCGTGGATCTCCGGGGCGGCGCTGCTGCTGCTGCTCGCGCGCGCGCTGCCGCTGGGCTGGGCGGGGCAGAACAGCTGGACCTGGTGGCCGATGTTGCCCTCGCGCCCGCCCGGGGCATTGGCCTCCGGGGCCGCGTGGGTGACGGGAGCGTGGCTGTGGATGCTGGCGCTCTCGCGGGTCGAGTCGAGGACGCCGCGCCGCTGGGCCACCGCGGGCCTGCTGCTGGTGCCGCTGATGCTCGCGCGCGGCGTGGCCCAGTTCGAACACTACGGCCCGGAGCGCGCGCCGGCGGCGCTGGCCAGCGAGATCAACACCAGTTACTTCCAGGCCGGCGCGCAGGTGGAGGACCCGGCCGCGTTCCTGCGCGGTTTCGCGGTGCTCACCGACGGCATGCCGATGCACGCCGCCACGCATCCGGCGGGCTGGCCGCTGCTCTTCCACGCGGCCACGCGGGCCGGCGCCACGCCGGCCGGGGCCACGGCCGCCGAGGCGGTGGCGCGGGCATCAGGCGCCGACCGCGAGACCGCCGACCGCCTGGCCGCCGACGTGGCCCGGCGGGCGCTGTCCCCCGCGGAATCCAACGGGCTGTGGCTGCTGGTGGGCCTGGTGGCCCTGATGCTGGCGGCCATTCCTGCAGGCGTGTACTTCGTGGCCCGCGACCATGAGTCCCCGCGGGTGGCCTTCCGCGCCGCGGGCCTGGCCGCCGTGTGCGCCGCGCCGCTGCTGTTCTTCCCCGACGTGGACGTGGCCTACCCGGCGCTGGCGCTGCTGGCCGCCGGCTCGTGGGTGCGCTCGGAGGGCGCCGCGCGCCGGGCCTGGGCGCTGTTGAGCGGCGCCTGCGTGGGGCTGCTCGCCGCGTTCTCCGCCGGCAACCTGGCGCTGCTGGTGCTGCTGGCGCTGCAGGCGGTGCTGTCGTGGAAGCGCCGCAAGGCCACCCGGCGCGGAGAACTGGCCCGCGGCCTGGCGCTGCTGGCGCCGCTCGTGGTGCTGTGGCTCGGGGCCGAGGCTGCGGGGCACCATCCCGTCACGGTTCTCCAGGCGGTGCTGGGCCACCACCGCGACACGCTGGCGCACCGCGGGTGGGCGCTGTGGGCGCTGCTCAACCCGCTGGACTTCCTGGTGTTGCTGGGGCTGCCGGCGGCGGCGTGGATGCTGCGCGCGGTGCCGTGGTGGCACCACCCGGAGGCGGCGCGCAAGATGCGCATGGACCCCGGCACGGCGGTGCTGGCAGCCGTGCTGGGCACGCTGCTGCTGCTGGATGTCTCCGGCGCCACCAAGGGCGAGGCCGGCCGGCTGTGGATGTCCTACATGCCGCTGCTGGTGGCCGGGGGCGCCTCGCTGTGGCGCGAGCGGCGGCGCTCGGAGTGGGCGTGGCTGACCGGCATGTGCCTGGCGCTGCTGGTGGCACTCAAGGGATTCTACGTGTTCGTGTGGCTGTACTCGTGACTGCGGCTTCGAGCAATGGCGCTTGTGAGCCCCCCGGGGCCCGTGCGATCCCGCGGGATCCTGTGCCTGGACCGACGAGGCGGCACCCCATCTTCCCTTTCCGGGAGACCGCATGCTGGTAGTCCGTGAAGTGTCGAAGGTCTTCGGCGAGCGCGCGGTGGTGGACCGGGTGAGCTTCGAGGTCCACTCGGGCGAGATCTTCGCCCTGCTGGGCCCCAACGGCGCCGGGAAGACCACGCTGATGCGCATGATCACCGACATCCTGAAGCCGGATGCCGGGACCATCACGCTGGACGGCGCCGCGCCGGCCGGGCGGCGCGCGGGCCTGCTGGCCTACCTGCCCGAGGAGCGCGGGCTGTACCGCAAGGTGAAGAGCCTGGACGCGCTGGCCTATTTCGGCGAGCTCAAGGGCCTGGCCCCGCGCGAGTCCCGCCGCGCCGCGCAGGCGATGCTGGAGCGCGTGGAGCTGGCCGGGTGGGCCCGCAAGCCGGTGCAGGCGCTCTCCAAGGGCATGCAGCAGAAACTGCAGCTGTGCACCGCGCTCATCGGCGAGCCGCGGCTGCTGGTGCTGGACGAGCCGTTCTCCGGGCTCGACCCGCTGAATGTGCAGCTCTTCGAGGAGCTGCTGGCCGAGCGCCGCGCCGCGGGCGCGGCGGTGCTGCTGTCCACGCACCAGATGAACAAGGTGGAGCAGTTGTGCGACCGGGCGCTGATGATTCACGAGGGGCGCACGGTGCTGCACGGGCCGGTGCGCGAGATCCGCCGGCGCTTCGCCGGCCACGCGGTGCGCGTGCGCGCCGGGGCGCTGCCGGAGCGCATCGCCGGGGTGAGCCGCACGGAAGCTTCCAATGGAGAAGTGAACCTGGTGCTGGAGCCGGGCGCGGATCCCCAGGACGTGCTGCGCTCGCTGGTGGAGGCCGACGTGCGCGTGGAGAGCTTCGCGCTGGCCTCGCTGCCGCTGGAGGACATCTTCGTGAAGGTGGTGCGCGAGGGTGCGCCCGCGGGCGGCGCCGACGGCCCGTCCGGGCACGGCGCGACGCCGCTCCCGGGCGGCACGGGGGTCGCGCCATGAAGCTGTCCTGGGCCCGCGCGCTCACCGTGGCGCGGCGCGAGTTCCGGGTCACGGTCTCGCGCAAGAGCTTCATCCTGTCCATCGTGGGCGTGCCGCTGTACTTCGCATTCGTGTTCTGGGCCTCGGCGATGGCGCCGCTTGGCGCTCGCGGCCGGGCGGCGGAGAACTTCCGCTCGCTGGGAGTGGTGGATTCCTCGGGGCAATTCCCGGGCGCGTCCCGGGAGATCCGGATGTCGGTGGCCGCAAACCCGTTCGCGGGAGACAGGGCCCGCCGCGCGCACCGCGCCGAGGTGCGCTTCTACCCCGACCTCACCGCGGCGCAATCCGCGCTGCGCGAGAACGAGGTGAGCGAGGTGCTGGTGGTGCCGGCGGACTACCTGGAGCGCGGCCGGGTGCGTCTCTACGGCCACTCCGACGGCTTCGGCGCGTCCGCCAGCGAGCGCGCGGTGCGCGCCTGGCTGGCCCGCGGGCTGCTGGAGGGCCGCGTGGACTCGCTCCGCGCGGAACGCGCGCTCAAGCCGGCGGCGGAGATCGCCAGCTACGCGCGGAACCGCCAGGGCCGCTTCGAGCTGCGCGACGACCGGCGCCGGATCGCCGACCTGGTGATCCCCATCGG
This sequence comes from Candidatus Eisenbacteria bacterium, assembly GCA_016235265.1. Taxonomy (NCBI): domain Bacteria; phylum Candidatus Eiseniibacteriota; species Candidatus Eiseniibacteriota bacterium. The sequence continues at coordinate 33,856 of JACRLI010000014.1, read as the reverse complement.
GCTGGGGATGCTGCTGGCCATCTGCATCATGTCCGGCGGCCAGTACCTGCTGCAGGGCCTGGCGGAGGAGAAGGAGTCGCGCATCCTCGAGTCCATGCTGTGCTCGGTGAGCCCGGAGGAACTCCTGGCGGGCAAGCTGATCGGCCTGGGCGGCGCCGGCCTGACGCTGGTGGCCGCGTGGATGGGCATGGCCGGCGTGGGCGCCGGCGCGGCCGCCGCGGTGCTGCCGCTGCACTTCTCCGCGGGCATGTTGCTGGCGGCCGTGGCGTACTTCGTGCTCGGCTACCTGATGTTCGCCAGCATGATGGCCGGAGTGGGCGCGGTGGCCGGCAGCGCCCGCGAGGCGCAGCAGATCTCGGTGATGTTCGTGGTCTCCATGATGTTCCCGTTCTTCGTGCTGACCACGCTCCTCGAGAGCCCGGACTCGGCGCTGGCGGTGGGGCTTTCCCTGTTCCCCACCAGCGCCCCGCTGGCTATGATGCTCCGGATGGCCTCTCCCGTTTCGTCCGTTCCCGCATGGCAGGTGGGCCTCTCGCTGGCCCTACTGGCCCTGGGCGCCTGGCTGGCGCTGCGGGTGTCGGCGCGGATCTTCCGGATCGGGATGCTGGCCTACGGCAAGACCCCGAACCTGGCGGAGGTGATCCGCTGGGCGCGCACGCGTTGAGGTGAGGTGACGCGCCGGCGCGACGCCCGGGCCGGCCTGGAGGCCGGCCCGGGCGCGACGGCGCCCTGGAGGAACGATGGATTTCCCGGCGGAGCCCTTCCGCATCAAGATGATCGAGCGCGTGAAGCGCACCACGCGCGAGGAACGCGAGCGCCTGATCCGCGAGGCGGGGTACAACATCTTCGCCATCCCGGCCGATTCCATCTACGTGGACCTGCTCACCGACAGCGGCACCTCGGCCATGAGCGACCAGCAGTGGGCGGGGCTGATGCTGGGCGACGAGTCCTACGCGGGCAGCCGCAACTTCTACCGCTTCGAGCAGGCCGTCCGGGACCTCACCGGATACAAGCACGTGATCCCCACGCACCAGGGGCGCATGGCGGAGCACCTGCTGTTCGCCTCGGTGCTCTCCCCCGGCCTGAGCGTGCCCAACAACATCCACTTCGACACCACCCGCGCCAACGTGCAGCAGCGCGGCGCCGAGGCCGTGGACCTGGTGGGCGCCGACGGGCTGAACCCCACGCTGGAGAAGCCCTTCAAGGGCAACATGGACCTGGACCGGCTGGACCAGTACCTGGCCGCCAACCGCGCCCGCGTGCCGCTGGTGATGATCACCGTCACCAACAACTCCGGCGGCGGCCAGCCGGTGTCCATGGAGAACATCCGCGGCGCCCGCGAGATCACGAAGCGGCACGGCGTGCCGCTGTTCTTCGACGCCTGCCGCTTCGCCGAGAACAGCTGGTTCATCCGCGAGCGGGAGGCCGGCTACGCCGGCACCAGCGTGCGGGACATCGCGAAGGAGATGTTCTCGCTCGGCGACGGCTGCACCATGAGCGCCAAGAAGGACGCGCTGGTGAACATCGGCGGCTTCCTGGCCCTGAACAACGACGAATGGACGGAGAAGATCACCAACCACCTGATCCTGGTGGAGGGTTTCCCGACGTACGGCGGCCTGGCGGGCCGCGACCTGGAGGCCATCGCGCGCGGGCTGGAGGAGGTGACCGACGAGGACTACCTGGCGTTCCGCATCGGCCAGGTGCGCTTCCTCGGAGAACTGCTCACGCAGGCGGGCGTGCCCATCGTGCGCCCCACCGGCGGGCACGCGGTGTACATCGACGCCAAGGTGTTCCTGCCGCACGTGCCGCAGAGCGAGTTCCCGGGCCAGTCGCTGGTCGTGGAGTTGTACCGCCAGCACGGCGTGCGCGCCGTGGAGGTGGGCAGCCTGATGTTCGCCGAGAAGGACCCCCGGACCGGCGTGGTGAAGTACCCGGCCCTGGAGCTGGTGCGGCTGGCGATCCCGCGGCGGGTCTACACCACCATGCACATGAAGTACGTGGCGGACGCGGTCATCGACCTGTTCACCCGGCGCGAGGAACTGGCCGGGCTGCGCATCGTGCACGAAGCGCCGGTGCTGCGGCACTTCACCGCGCGGCTCGAGCCCATCGTGCCGGCGCTGCGGTAACCCGGGCAGGATTGCCTGGCCTTTCCGGGGGCGCCCGCAAGTCACCGGCGCGACCCCCACGACGTCCGACCCGGCCGCGGGAAGGGAAACCGGATGGCTTCGCGCGAGATCGAACTGTTGCTGGAGAACCTGGACCGCGCCTACGAGCGCGTGTCGTGGCACGGGCCCAACCTGCGCGGCTCGCTGCGCGGGCTCACGCCCGGGGCGGCCGCGTGGCGTCCCGCGCCCGGCCGGCACAACGCCTGGGAGATCCTGGTGCACTGCGCCTACTGGAAGTACGTCGTGCGCCGCCGGATCCTGGGCGAGAAGCGCGGCTCCTTCCCGCTGAAGGGCTCGAACTGGTTCGCGCGTCCCGCTTCGCCGCGCGAAGCCACCGCGGCGGCGCTGAGAGCGGACCTCGAGCTGCTCGAAGCCGCGCACCGCTCCCTGCGCGCGGCCATCGCGGAGTTCCCCGCCCGCGATCTCCCGAAGCCGGTGAGGGGCAGCCGTGGGGTGACCCACACCATGCGCATCGCGGGCATCGCCGCCCACGACCTCTACCACGCCGGACAGATCCAGCTGCTCAAGCGCCTTCGGAAACGCTGACCGGCCGCGTCGGCATCGCCCCCAACCCTGGCCGCCGCACCGAGGAGGAATCATGCGTTCCCCGCTCCCACTCCTGCTGCCCGCCACCGGCCTGGCCCTCGTCATCCTGGGCGCCCCGGCCGGCGCCGCGATCCGCAAGGGCGCCGCGGTGGAGGTCTCCCACACGGCGACCATCCACGCCGCCCCATCCCGCGTATGGGCCCGGCTGTGCAGTGCCGAGGGCCTGGGAGCCCTGGGCGGGCTGGTGCCCCGGACCGGCTCGGCGCCGATGGCCCGCGTCGGCGACCACCTGTCGGGCGTGCTCGCCCACTGGAACGACCCCGGCACGCTGGTGTGCACGTGCTTCAAGGCCGGCCGCGAACTGCGCGCCTCGTGGGAGCCCGACAACGGATCCTACCTGTGCCGGGTGCGCGTGGTGGTGGAGGCCGCGGGAACCGGCTCGCGCGTGACGCTCACCGACACCTACACCGACGACCAGGCCGCCACCGTGGACAAGACCGCCCGGGAGAGCGACGCCGAGATGGCCTCGCGGCTGGCCAGCTTCAAGGCCATGGCCGAGAAGCCCTGAAGCTCCGAGACGATTCACCCACCGGGGGGGCCCCGGAAGCACGCAGGCCGCCGCGCGGGCACCCCGGTCCCTTGCACCATCCCGACACCCAACGAACCATGGAGGAAACCGACCATGAACCGATTCACCCGTGCCAGCCTGGCCTGCTTCGGGGCCGCCCTCGTGGCCGCGGCGCTGTCCGCCGCGACCGTCCGCGCCGAGGAGCCCGCCAAGCCGGGCGCCGCGCCGGATGCGGCCGCCATGGCCTTCCCGAAGCCGACCCCCGAGCACGCCCTGCTGAAGGCGGAGTTGGGCACCTGGGACGCCGACATCGAGATGGCCATGGCCCCCGGCCAGCCGGCGGAGCACAGCAAGGGAGTGCGCACCTGCACCATGCGCGGCGAGCTGTGGTTGGTGGAGGACATGGCCAGCACCATGATGGGGCTGCCCTTCCAGGGCCTCGGCGTGACCGGCTACGACACCGCGAAGGGCAGGTTCGTGTGCGTCTGGGTGGACGCCATGGGCACCTACGTGACCAACATGGAGGGCAGCTACGACAAGGCCTCCGCCGCGCTCACCTTCTGGGCGGAATCCCCCGGTCCCGACGGCAAGATGATGAAGTGGCGCAGCGTGACGCAGAGCCCGGACGCGAACACGCGCGTGTGGACCGCGTACATGCCCACCCCGGACGGCAAGGAGTTCCCGGGGATGAAGATCACCTACAAGCGCCGCAAGGCCTGATCCGCGGGCGGGTGCGCGGTGGGGCGACGACGCCCCGCCGTGCACCCGAAAGCGGGACCGCACCCCCCGTGGTCTCTCCGAGGACTCTCCGAGAATCCCCCGAGCATCCTCCGAGGATCTTCCGAAAATCCGCTTGCGCTCCGTTCACCCCGGGAGCAATCTCTTCGCCATGCTGACGAAAGCGTTGCGGGCCGCCGCACCCCCGCTGCTCGTCCTGGCGACACTCCTCGGCGCCGCCACCGCCCATGCGGCCGCGTTCGCCCTGTTCGAGCAGGGAGCGGCGGCCATCGGGCGCGGCGGCGCGTTCGCCGCGGGAGTGGACGACCCCAGCGCGCTGTTCTACAACCCCGCCGCGCTGGCCGGGCTCGACGGCACTCAACTCCTGCTCAGCCCCAGCCTGATCCTGTTCGACGACTCCTTCTCCGGCGTGGACCCCTACCCGGGCTACGGCGTGGAAGAGAGCACCGCCCAGAAGGCCTTCCCGCTGCCCTCGTTCTATTTGAGCCGCGGAATCACGAGAGGGGTGACCGCCGCGGTGGGCCTGACCGTGCCGTTCGGGCTGCAGACCGACTGGACCAACAGCCGCACGTTCAGCGGGCGCTTCGTCGCGTGGAACTCGCGCATCGAGCAGATTGACGCCTCCGCCGGGCTGGCCGCGGAAGTGGCGCCCCGGTTCCGCCTGGGCGCCTCGCTCAACATGACCTGGTCGAAGATCCTGCTGGAACGGGCGGTGGCCGCGCCCCTGCCGGGCACCGACGTCGCGCCCGAGGTGGGCAAGGTGGGCCTGGAGAGCGGGCGGGAGACGGCGCTGGGCGGCACGTTCGGCGCGCAGTGGGTGCCCAGCGACCGGGTCAGCCTGGGCGGCACACTGCGCACCGGCACCTCGAACGAGTTCGTCACCCCCGCGCGGTTCACCTACTACCCGTTCACCACCGGCAACCACGCCGCGGACTCCACCATCGCCGCCACGCTGCCGCATGACCAGGACGCCACCGTGAAGGTTCGCTTCCCGCTGATGCTGCTGGCCGGCCTGCAGGTGAAGCTCACGCCGGAGCTGGCGGCGGAGCTGGACGTGAACTGGACCCGCTGGAGCGCCTTCGACACCATCACCCTGGCGCTCTCCCGCAACCCGGAGCGCAGCGTGGTGGCGCCGCAGGCCTTCCACAACGCCGCCGCGGTGCGCCTGGGGCTGGAGTACCGGTTGGACGAGTACATCCTGCGCGCGGGGGCCTACTACGACGCCACGCCGCAGCCCGAGTGGGCCATGAGCCCGCTGATCTCGGATACCGACCGTATCGGCCTGACCGCCGGCGCCGGATTCCGCGCCGACAGCGGCCTCTCCGCCGACATCTACGCACTGCTGGTGATGTTCCGGAACCGCTCCACGGAGTTCGGCAACCTGAACCACTTCGACGGCACGTACAAGCCGCGCGCCTTCATCTTTGGCGCCTCGCTGGGGAAGAAGTGGTGAGGCCGGCCCGCACCCTGGCCGCCGCGGCCCTGCTGCTGGCCGCGGCCGCATGCTTCCCGGGCTGCTCGCGCGTGAGCCACCCGGTGGCCCCGTGCGGCTGCCCCGGCACCGCCAACTTCGCGGGCTACGTGGCGGTGGGCAACAGTCTCACCGCCGGCTACCAGTCCGGAGGGCTGGTGGACGCCCACCAGGACGCGGCCTACCCGGTGCTGCTGGCGCGCCAGTTCGGGCTGACCCGCTTCCCGCACCCGCGCGTCTCGGCCCCGGGCTTCCCGGCACTGCTGTTCATGGACTGGGACCATCCGGCGGGCGGGCTGCCCTTCAGCGTGCACCCGCATGCGGGCCTGGGCACGCTGGAGAACCCGGAGGAGGCGCCCTACAGCAACCTGGGCGTTCCGGGTGCCCGGGTGGCGCACTTCTTCGTCAACGACACCACCCCCATGTTCCCGCTGCTGCTGGGCGGGCGCGGCACCATGTGGGAGCAGCTCAAGGCGAGCCGGCCGGGATTTGTGACCTTCTGGCTGGGCAACAACGACGCGCTGGAAGCGCTGCTCCAGGGCACGCCGGCGGCGCTGACCCCGCTGGACCAGTTCCGCGCTTCCTACACCGCCGCGGTGGACTCGATTCTCTCCACCGGAGCGAAGCTGGCGGTGGGCAACATCCCCGACATCCTGGACACGCCCTACGCCACCACCGTGCCGCCGTACGCGTTCGACGCGGTGTCCGGCCGGCCGATCCTGGTCTTCGGGCAGCGCATCCCATTCATCGGCCAGCGCGACGGCGGCGCCCCGGGTCCCCTGGACCCGCGCTCCCTGGTCACGCTCGAGGCGCTGCAGTACCTGCTCCGCGGCGACGGCATCCCCACGTTCGCCGGAGGCACGGGCAAGCCGCTTCCCGACCACACCGTGCTCACGCCGCTGGAAGTGGACGCCATCCTGACCCGCACGCGCATGTTCAACCAGGCCATCAACGAGGTCTGCGGCGTGCGCCACATCCCGATCATGGACGCCAACGCGCTGTACCGCCGCATCCGGGTGGAGGGCTACTCGCTGGGCGGGGTCACGTACACGTCGCAGTACGTGCAGGGCGGGATCATGAGCCTGGACGGGGTCCACCCGGGCGACCTGGGGCAGGCAATCATCGCCAACGAGTTCGTCGCCGTGATCAACACCGCGTACGGCTCGGCGCTGCGGCCGGTGAATCTCGCGCCGTTCCTGCATGCGGCGCCGCAGGTGAACGCCACGGCGGGCTCCCCGCTCGCGGGACTGGCCCACGCCACGCAGGGCATCGACTGGGGGCGGGTGCGGCGGTACGGGTTCTAGGCCGCGCGCGGCGTCTCCCTGCCGGACCCCGGCCCTTCCGGCCCCACGATCCCGCCCCGGCCGGTCGACCCCTCCCCGGCCGCTCAGTCCCTCCCCGGGAACTTCAGCGGCACGAACTTCACGGCCGTGAGGTGCACGCGGCCGTAGCCGTCCCCGGTGCGCATCACCTTGACCAGCACCTGGTCGTTCACATCGCCCAGGGGGGCCACCAGGCGGCCGCCGTCGCGCATCTGGCGCAGCAGCGCGGGCGGTACGTCCGGTGCCGCGGCGGCCACCGCCACGGCGTCGAACGGGGCATGCTCGCCCCACCCCAGCGTGCCGTCCCCCGCGCGTACCTCGATGTCCTTGCAGCCCAGCCGCGCGAGCCGCGCCTGCGAGGTGGCCGCCAGTTCCGGGTCAAGCTCCACCGCCCACACCACGCAGCCCATCCTCGCCAGCACCGCGGCCTGGTAACCGGTGCCGGAGCCCACGTCCAGCACGTGCGCGCCGGCTCTCAACTCGAGCGCCTGGCAGGTGAGGGCCACGATGTAGGGCTGGGAGAGGGTCTCGTCCTCGCCCACCGGCAGGGCGCGGTCCTGGTAGGCGGCGTAGCGCAGGGGCGGCGGCAGGAATTCGTGGCGGGGCACCTCGCCCATGGCGTCCAGCACCCGCTCGTCGCGGATGTCGCGGGAGCGCAGCTGGGTCCGGACCATCTCGCGCCGCAGGCGCTCGAAGGAGCCGGGGATCTCCGGTCCGCCCACGTGGGGCCGGCGCCAGCCGAAGGGGTTGAAGGGAGTCACGGGTTGATTATACCACCCGGTGCTATACTGGGTTTTCGAGGGGGTGCCATGCTCATGACACGGAATCGCAGGGTCCGCCGCCGTTTCCCGATCGTGCTGGGGCTGTCCTTCTGCCTGCTGGCCGCCGGCCTGCTCGCCGGGGGTGGCTGGAGCGGGCCCCCGATGGTGCAGGTGGTGCCGCTGCAGGGCACCGTGAACCCGGCCTCCGCCGAGCTGCTGGTGACCGCCATCCACCAGGCCGAGCGCGCGCAGCGCGAGGCGATCATCATCGAGATCGACACTCCCGGCGGCCTCGACACCGCCATGCGCGACATGGTCAAGGCCATCCTCTCCTCCAGCGTGCCGGTGGTCGCCTACGTGGCGCCCACCGGGGCCCGCTCGGCCTCGGCCGGGGTGTTCGTGATGGCCGCGGCGCACGTGGTGGCCATGTCGCCCGGCACCAACCTGGGCGCGGCGCACCCGGTGGGCCTGGGCGGGGCGGTGGCCGACTCGGTGCTGGCCGGCAAGGTGACCAACGACGCCGCGGCCTACATCCGCTCGCTGGCCCGCCAGCGCGGGCGCAACGTGGAATGGTACGAGGACGCGGTGCGCCGCAGCGTCTCGGCCACCGAGACCGAGGCCATGGACAAGAAACTGATCGACCTGGTGGCCCGCGACCAGGCCGACCTGCTGGCCAAGCTGGACGGCCGCAAGGTGAACGTCCTGGGCCAGGACGTGACGCTCCACACCCGGGGCGCGATCGCGGTGAAGACCCCCGTCTCGCTGCGGATCAAGATCCTCAACGCCCTGTCGGACCCCAACATCGCCTACCTGTTGCTCACCCTGGGCTTCTACGGCATCCTGTTCGAGCTGATGCACCCGGGCTCCATCCTGCCGGGAGTGATGGGCGGCCTGGCGCTGCTGCTGGGCTTCTTCGCCCTGCAGACGCTGCCGGTGAACTACGTCGGCGTGCTCCTGATCCTCTTCGCCATGCTGTTGTTCATCCTCGACGTGAAGGCCCCCACCCACGGGGCGCTCACCGTGGGCGGGGTGATCGCGTTCGTGATGGGCTCGATCATGCTGGTGCGGGGCCAGGGCTCCGGGCTGCACGTGGCGGGGGGAATGGTGGCGCTGATGACGGCCCTGACGGTGGTGTTCTTCACCTGGATCGTGGGCGCGGCGGTGCGATCCCGGAAGCGGCCGGTGGTCACCGGCCGGCAGGGCATGGTGGGCGAAACCGGGGTCGTGGAACTGGCCTGCTCACCTGTCGGAAGTGTATTTGTCCATGGGACTTACTGGGCGGCTGAAGGCGCGGAGGAACTGCCGGTCGGCACCCGTGTAAAGGTGGTGGCGGTGAAGGGCTTGACCTTGAAGGTGGAAAGGGCCTAGCCTAGCTGCGTTCGATCAGGGCGCGCCCGCGACCCTATAATTCGCGACTTCTCATGACCTGCGCCGGCCGGCCGGAAGGCCGGAAGCTCCCGGAGGGGAGTTTCCGCGTGGGTCCAAGGCAGGATTCCGAAGGAACGGGACTCCGACAGCTCCTCCCCTTGCCGCGCTTCCGCGGTGTCCCGACGGCCCTCCACGCACGGATCGAGGCGAACCCATGGTTCCCGTTTCCCTGTTCTTCTTCTTCCTGGTCATCGTCCTGGCGGTGTCGCTGATCTCCAGCTCCCTCAAGGTGCTGCGGGAGTACGAGCGCGCGGTGGTCTTCCGCCTGGGCCGGCTGATCGGCGAGAAGGGCCCGGGCCTGATCATCCTGATCCCGGTCATCGACAAGATGGTCAAGGTGAGCCTCCGGACGGTCGCCATGGACGTGCCGCCGCAGGACATCATCACCAAGGACAACGTCTCGGTCAAGGTGAACGCGGTGATCTACTTCCGCGTCATCGACTCCAACAAGGCCATCACCGACGTCGAGAACTACCTGTACGCCACCTCGCAGATGGCGCAGACCACGCTGCGCAGCGTGCTGGGCCAGTCCGACCTGGACGAGCTCCTGAGCGCGCGCGACCAGATCAACCAGAACCTGCAGCTGATCATCGACCGTCACACCGAGCCGTGGGGCATCAAGGTCAACAACGTGGAAGTGAAGAACGTGGACCTGCCCCAGGAGATGCAGCGCGCCATCGCCCGCCAGGCCGAGGCCGAGCGTGAGCGGCGTGCCAAGATCATCAACGCCGAAGGCGAGCTGCAGGCCTCCCAGAAGCTGGCCGAGGCCGCGCAGGTGATGGGCGCGAGCCCGATCACCCTGCAGCTGCGATTCCTCCAGACGCTGGCAGAGGTGGCTTCGGAGAAGAACTCCACCACCATTTTCCCGATCCCCATCGACCTGTTCACGCCGTTCATCAAGAAGATGAACGCCGAGCTGGACGCGCCGAAGGCATAGGACCGGGCCCGAAAGGGAACACGGGCATGAGTCACATGGAATTCCTGGCGGGCATCCTCCGGGGGCGGCGGATCGCCGCGGCGCTGTGCGCGCTGCTGGCGCTCCTCGCGCTGGCCTCCTGGAACCTCCCCGCGCGCGCCGCCGAGGCGGCCGCCACGCAGGCCAGCGCCGAGGCCGACGCCACCGCCGAGGCCGGCGAGGCCACCGACGTCGGCGAGTCGGTGGGCACGCCGGATCTGCAGAGCGTTCCCTCCGAGAAGGCCGACGTCCACTCCAGCATCTACATCCCGGTGCGGCCCGACGCGGTGTGGGCGGTGCTGACCGACTACGACCACCTGAGGGAGTTCATCCCCGGCATGCTGGAGAGCCGCCTGCTGGAGGACCACGGCCTGGTGAAGCTCATCGAGCAGGTGGGACAGGGCTCGTGGCTGTTCGTGGGCAAGAAGGCCCGGGTGGTGCTGGAGGTGGAGGAGCGCAAGGGCCAGAAGCTGGACTTCCACGTGGTGGACGGCGACTTCAACCTGTTCGACGGCGCCTGGGAGCTGTTCCCGCGCCAGGGCGGCCACGCCACGCTGCTCACCTACCGGCTCACCGCGCGCCCCAGGTTCTTCGCGCCCGGATTCGTGGTCAAGCACGTCCTGCGGCGCGACGTGCCGCAGCGCCTGGCGGCGATCCGCGACCGCGTGGTGAACCTGAACCTGCCGATCGCGGGCGGGAGCAGCGCGCCGGGGAGCCCGACGGGGGCGGCGAAGTAACCGGGAGGAATCGGCCCGGTCCGGCCGGGTGAACCAGGCGCGCCCGGCCAGCCCGGGCGACGAAGAGGTGGGGCAGGCAGGGAATGCCTGCCCTATCTTGTTTCCAGCACCTTCCCGTAGGCCGGTGCCCGGCCGCCCCACACCTCTCCCACCAGCACCTCCATCGCCTTCGGCTTGAAGTGGTAGGGATCGGAGTAGTTGGTGCTGTCTCGGGACAGCACGTTGGGGAAGTCGAAGTCGTAGACCGGGGCGAGCGTGGGGAGCTCCCTCAGGTACGCCGCCCGCTGCCCCTCCAGCTTGAAGTCTCCCACCCGCCGCTGCAGGTCCACGTGCGAGGGGAAACTCACGAAGACCAGGCGGATCCCCTTGCGCCGGCAGTGCTCGGCGATGCGAGCCAGGTCCTTTTCGAATGCGTCCGGGTGGGCGAAGTTCTTGTAGTTCTTGGCGGCGACGATCGCGAGCTGGCGCCGCCAGAACTCCTCGCGGCTCATCTTGGGCCAGCGGCTCTTGGGATCCTTCCCGGTCCACGCGGACATGACGCTCTCCCGCAAGCCCCGGAACACCGTCGGGTCGACGAAGTACCGGAAGGGATTCCCGACCATGGCGTGGAAGTCCACCGTCCGGTCCAGCTCGGAATACCGGTTGTACATGTCGAAGTTCAGGCCGATGTAGACGTTCTGCAGCTTCACCAGCGAGTCGGCGAACCAGAACGTCCGGACGATCTCGGCCAGCGAACACGCGTCGAAGGCGAAGTTGTAATACCGGGCCCCGGAGACCTTGCGGATGACTTCAGGGTTGATCCCGTTCATCCGGGAGTCCCCCAGCAGGATGTTCGCCTGCGGGTCCCGGCGGAACTCGATCATCTTCCACAGCACGGGGTGGTACTGCTCCGCGGTGCGCTGCTTGGCCACCCGTGGCACCAGGTTCGAGAGCCCGAAGAAGTTGTAGGGGTCCACCAGCACCATCACCAGCGCGTACGCCAGGAAGGGCACGGCAAAGACCACCAGCCGGGTCAGCAGCGCGCGGACTTCGCCGGCCTCAGAACTGGAAGTAGACAAAGGTGTGGGACTGGTTGTAGTTGCCGAAGACCAGGATCGCGAGGACCACCGCATAGTAGACCGCCCAACGGAACGCTGTCGGCCGGGTCGCCAGCCACTCCCGGACACTGCCCCTTCTCTGCATGAGGTGTGTCGCGAAGAGCACCGCCACCGAGGCCATGGTGTAGAAGAAGGGCAGCGCCAGCTGCCCCAGCATCACCCGCATCCTGAATTCGTGCGCGGTGGTGATGTGGCGCAGCGACTCTCCCACGCCGGTGAACATGCTGCCGAGCATGTAGAACGCATCCGGGGCGGTCCTCGCGCCGAAGAAGACCACGGCAAGGGAGACCAGCATGAAGTTGAACCCCACCAGCGCCAGCTTGCCGCCGGGCAGTTCCGGGAAGCGCAGGGCGACCGGCCACACCCGCGCCAGGAACTTCACCAGCAGCTGCTCGATGATGACCCAGACCCCGAACCACGCGCCGAACATGACAAACGTCCATTGCGCCCCGTGCCACAGGCCGCTCACCAGGAAGGTGATCGCGATGTTGAGCATCCAGCGGGGCAGGGGCACCCGGCCGCCTCCCAGCGGGAAGTACAGGTAGTCCCGGAACCAGGTGGACAGCGAGATGTGCCAGCGCTGCCAGAATTCCGCGAGGCTCTTGGCGAGGAACGGCCGGTCGAAGTTCGTCATCAGCCGGATCCCCATGACCTGTCCCGCGCCGATGGCGATGTCGGAGTATCCGGAGAAATCGGAGTACACCTGCACCGAGAAACAGGCGGCCGCCACCCACAGCGAGATGCCGTCGTAGTCCCGGGGGCTGGCGAAGACCGGGGATGCGAGCGAGGCCAGCCGGTCGGCGATGACCACCTTCTTGAACATTCCCCACACCATGAGCTGCAGTCCGCGGGTCACCCGCAGGCGGTCGAAATGCTGGTGGGCGTGCAGTTGCGGCAGGAGGTTCCCCGGCCGCTCGATGGGGCCGGCCACCAGCTGCGGATAGAACATCACGTACAGCGCGTAGATCCCGAGGTGCCGCTCCGCCGGGTACTTCCCCCGGTACACGTCAATGGTGTAGCTCATCGCCTGGAAGGTGTGAAACGAGAGCCCCAGGGGCAGGAGGATGTTCAGGTACGGAATCGGGTTCCGGCCCCCCAGGTGCTGCGCCAGGGAGTCCAGGTTGGCGTTGAGGAAGTTGTAGTACTTGAAGATGGCCAGCACCCCGCAGTTGGCCAGGATGCTGGCGATCAGGAACCACTTCTTCCGGCGCCCGGTGCTCCCCTCGATGGCGATCCCTGCGACATAGTCCACCGCGATGGTGAAGAACAGGATCAGGATGTAGACGGGCACGAAGGCCATGTAGAAGTAGCAGCTGGCCACGAACAGCAGCAGCCAGCGGACCTTGTGCGGCAGGGCGAAGAACAGGGTCGTGACGATGGCGAAGTAGAAGAGGAACTGAACGGAATTGAAAAGCATGACACCGCCCGGTCACTGGATCACGATGCAGGACGGGATGCCCGGGCGGCGCAAGGGCCGGGCACCGGGGGCCGTGAATCGGCCGGGATGCCCTCGCGGGACCCCGTCGGACGCTGGAAAGTACGAGCCGTAATTATACACGAGTCCGTCCGCCGGCCCAATCACCGATTCTCCGTCCCCTCCCGCCGCGCCTCCCCTGGCCCTTCGCCGGGGCCGGCCCGCGGGAACAGGCGGGGAATGGTCCGCGACGCGCGCACCGGCTACCCCCCGATCTCCAGCACCACCTTCCCGAACCCCTCCCGCCCCTCCAGCCGCCGGTGCGCATCCGCCGCCCGCGCCAGCGGGAACTCGCTGTCAATCACCGCGCGCAGCGAGCCGTCGCCCAGGAACTTCATCACTTCGATCAGCTCCGCCTTGCTGCCCATGTAGCTGCCCAGCACCGCGAGGTGCCGGGTGAACAGGTGTGCCGTGGAGATGCCCGCCGTCGGGCCCACGGTGTTGCCGCAGGTCACCAGGCGGCCGTTGCGCGCCAGGCTCAGCACGCTCTTCTCGAACACCTCGCCACCCACGTGCTCGATCACCACGTCCACACCGGCCTTGGCCGTCAGGCGCATCACTTCCTCGCGGAAGTCCGCGGCCCGGTAGTCGATGCACTCGTCCGCGCCCAGCTCGCGGGCGCGCGCGGCCTTCTCCGGCGAGCTGACCGTGGTGAGCACGCGGCAGCGGAAGAGCTTCGCGATCTGGATGGCGGCCATGCCCACGCCCGAGCCGGCGGCCTGCACCAGCACCGTCTCGCCCACACGCACCCTGGCGCGGCCCACCAGCATGTGCCACGCGGTGAGGAACACCAGCCCCGCGGCCGCGCCCTCGGCGAAGCTCATGCGATCGGGCAGCGGCAGCACGTTGGCCGCGGGCAGCACAAGGCTCTCGCAGTACGTGCCCGGGTGGCGGTTGCCCAGCACCGAGTAGCGGCGGCACAGGTTGTCACGCCCGGAGAGGCAGTCCAGGCACGCGCCGCACGAGAGCCCCGGAGAGACCACCACGCGCTGCCCCACCGAGATCCCCGCCACGTCCGCCCCCACCTCCGCCACCACGCCGGCCCCGTCGGCGCCGGGGATGTGGGGGAAGCTGAGCTTCAGCGACGGGTGACCGTTGCGGGTGAACAGATCGAGGCGGTTCAACGCGGCGGCCTTGAGATCCACGCGGACCGCGCCGGGCCCGACGGCGGGCACCGGCAGCCGACCGGGCACCAGCACCTCCGGGCCGCCATGGCCGTGCATGACGGCGGCATTCATGGTTGCGGGCATTCGGCATTCCTCCTAGTGCCCGCAGGGTACGGGATCGGGGCCTTGGTTTCCACGTCCACGGAAGCGTAGCGGCATCTCTCGCGGGGGGCCTTGCGGAACCCGCGCCATGGGAGCACCATCCAAGAGTAGTGCCGCCACGTGACTCCCGCCGTCCCCCAACCCTTGCCGCGAGAGGTACCTCCGATGGTCTGTGGTTCCCGCCCCAGGGGCATGCTCTCCATGCTCGTGCTGCTGCTGGTGACCTTGTCCTTCTGCACTCCCGGCGCGCGGGCCGCCGACCCCGCGAGCCCGGCACCGGCCCCCCACGAATTCGACCCCAAGGGCTCGGACCCGAAGGCGCTCGACGTGGTGGACCAGGCGATGCATGCCCTGGGCATGCCCGGCTCGTGGCGCTCCGCCCGCTACATCGAGTTCAGCTTCGGCCAGGCCCGCGGCGACAGCCTGCTCGGCCCGCCCCGCCGTCACTGCTGGGACACCTGGACCAACCGCTATCGCCTGGAGGGCACGGCCCGCGCCGTCGGGAAGAGGTACGTGATCCTCTTCACAGACGTGAACGACCCGAAGACCGCGAAGGTGTGGCTCGAGGGGCAATTGCAGACCGAGGACACCACCGTGACCAAGTTCGCCACCTCCGGCCACGGCGCGTTCATCAACGACACCTACTGGCTGCTGATGCCCTACAAGATGAAGGACCCCGGCGTGCACCTGGGCTGGGCCGGCATGCAGCACGACAGCGCCAGCGGCAGGGAACTGGAAACCGTGGAGCTGTCCTTCGACAACGTGGGCCTCACCCCGAAGGACCACTACATGGTGAGCCTCGACCCCGCGACCCACATGGTGGTCAAGTGGAAGTACATCAATGGCGCGAACCCGTCGCAGACCATGGTCACCCGGTGGCAGGACTGGAAGGACGTGGGCCCCCTGAAGCTCTCCGAACGCCGCCCCATCGAAGGCGCCCCAATCTCGATCGTGTTCCGCGACGTGACCGTTTCGTCCGAAGTGAAGGAAGCCGCGTTCACGACCCCCTGACGCACGGCGTGGCCGGAGGCGCAGTCTGGCATGCTGCCTCTGCCGGGCGGCTCGCGATCGCCGATGGATCCAGCGAAAGGAAGAGCACCGAAAACGCGGCGCGCCAGTGAGGGATCCCACTGGCGCGCCGCGTTGAGGGGGTTGTCCTGCGGCTCGGACGCAGGGCCCCTGTGCCCGCCATCGGCGGGATTCGAGTCTGCAGTCAGTCCGGGGGCGGACCCCCGGCGTCTTCCGGCTACCCGCGACCGGATCTCCGTCCGGTTTCGAGTTCCCTTATCTGCACGAGGCGGGCCAACATCCCGGCATGCGCGCGCAGCGTGCTAGCGCGCGCTCCCGCAAGCGGGGCGCGCGCGTTCCCATTTCCGGCGACCCCGGCCGGCGGCGCGCGGGGTGGCAGCGTGCAACGCGGGACGGTGCGGAATGCAATGCCGGTGCCCGAACGGTGCCCCTCCGGAGTCCTGCGGATCCGGCCCCAAACCCGCCCCGCGTGCCCCCACCGGGCCGACGCGACCGCCGCAAATGGCTCCCCCCCTTTCCATTGCGCGTCCCCGCCCCTACAATGACCGCGGTCGCAACGGTGCTTGGTCCGCCCGGGCGCCCGGCCGCGCGCCCCAGGGGCGGCGGATCGCCGGGACCGGGCCGCGTGGAGGGTGTGCTTGAAGCGTTCGACGCTGCCCATCGTCTTCCTGATCATTTTCCTGGACATGCTGGGCTTCGGGCTCATCATTCCCATCCTGCCCGCCTACATCGGCTGGTTCGGCGCCGGCCCGCTGGCCTACGGCGTGGTGCTGGCCAGTTACTCGCTGATGCAGCTCATCTTCAGCCCGCTGTGGGGGCGCCTCTCTGACCGCATCGGCCGCCGCCCGGTGGTGCTCATCAGCGTGGTGGGCTCGGTGCTGGGTTTCACGCTCATGGGCGTGGCGCGCACCTTTCTCATGTTGCTCCTCTCGCGCGTGATCACCGGGATCATGAACTCCAATATCGCGGCGGCGCAGTCGATCATCGCCGACATCACCCCGCCGCGGGACCGCGCCAAGCGCATGGGTCTGACCGGGGTGGCCTTCGGCCTGGGCTTCGTGTTCGGCCCGGCACTGGGCGGCATCCTGAGCCGGTTCAGCTCCTGGGGGCCCGGCTTCCTGGTGCGCGCGGGCGAGGCGCTGGTGGGCGGCAGCGCGCAGCGGCTGGACTTCGGAGCGCCGGCCATGTTCGCCGCGATGCTCTCGGTGGTGAGCCTGGTGCTTGCGGCCACCCTGCTGCCCGAGACCAACCCCGAGCACCTCCGGAGCACGGCGCGCTCCGCCGGCCCGCGCGCGTGGCTGGCCGCGGTGTCCCGCCGCGACGTCGGCGTGCTCATCGTGCTGTTCTTCTTCTCCACCCTGGCGCAATCCATCAGCACCAGCATGATCCCGCTGTTCCTCAAGGAGCACAGCGCCCAGTACGGCTTCCGACCCGACCGCGTGGCGGAGAACACCGGCTACCTGATGGCCTTCGTCGGGGTGATGGTGGCGATCACGCAGGGCGGGATCATCCGGCCGCTCCTGAAGGTGCTGCGCGAACCGTGGCTCATCGTGGCCGGGATGCTGCTGATGGCGATCTCGCTGGTGTGGCTGCCGTATTCACCCTCGATTCCCATCCTGATGGGCTCGCTGCTGTTCCTGGCGGTGGGCAGCGGCATCGGCACGCCCTCGCTCACCAGCCTCATCTCGCGCCGCACCGACGCCGCCATGCAGGGCGTGGTGCTGGGCGCGGCGCAGTCCATGAGCAGTTTCGCGCGCTTCCTGGGGCCGTTGTGGGGGGGCGTCACGCATGAGCGACTGGGCCACGCGGCGCCCTACGTCTCCGGCGGAATCTTCATGGTCCTGGCGTTCATCATCAGCCTGACGGCGCTCCGGCCGGCCGCCGTGCCGGTCCACGCGGAGGAATAGACATGCCACCCGAGAGGGAATCGCTCGAGTTCGACGCGCTGTTCGTGGGCGCGGGGCCCGCGGGGCTGGCCGGGGCCATCCACCTGGCGCAGCTGGCGGCGGGCCACAACGAGGCCGCCGGCGCGGGCGGGAAGAAGCTGCCCGAGCTGAACATCGCGGTGATCGAAAAGGGCGCGGAGGTGGGCTCGCACGGCCTCTCCGGCGCGGTGATGGACCCGCGCGGCCTGGACGAGCTGCTCCCCGACTGGCGTGCGCGCGGCTGCCCCGTGGAAAGCCCGGTCACCTCCGACGACGTGATGCTGCTCACCGCCGGCGGCCAGTTCCGCCTGCCGGTGGTGCCCGCGCCGCTGCAGAACCACGGCAACTCCGTGGTGTCGCTGGGCAACCTGGTGCGCTGGATGGCAGTACAGGCCGAGGAACTGGGCGTGAACGTGTTTCCCGGCTTCCCGGCCCGGGAGCCGCTGCTGGAATCGGGGAAGCTCCTGGGCGTGCGCTGCGCCGACACCGGGCTCAACAGGTCCGGCCAGCCCAAGGGCGGCCACCAGCCCGGCGCGGACCTGCTGGCGCGGGCCACGGTGCTGTGCGAGGGACCGCGCGGGACGGTCACCAAGATCCTGGACCGCGAGCTGGGGCTCACCAGGGGCCGCGACCCGATGGTGTACTCCACCGGGGTGAAGGAAGTCTGGGAGATGCCCGCGGGTCGGGCTCCCGCCGGTCGCGTGGTGCACACCATGGGCTGGCCGCTGCCCGCCGACACCTTCGGCGGCGGCTTTCTCTACGGCATGAGCGGCGACCGCTGGGCGGTGGGCATGGTCACCGGGCTCGACTACGGCAACCCCAACACCAGCCCGCACGTGATGCTGCAGATGCTCAAGACGCACCCGTTCATCCGCCCGCTGCTCGAGGGCGGGAAGATGGTCAGCTACGGCGCCAAGGCGATTCCGGAGGGCGGCCTGTTCTCGATCCCGAAGCTGGCCTTCCCCGGCGGGCTGATCTGCGGCGACTCGGCCTCGATGCTGAACGGGATGCGCCTCAAGGGCATCCACCTGGCCATCAAGTCCGGCATGCTGGCCGCGGAGACGATCTTCGAGGCGCTGCTCGAGGATGATTTCGGCGAGCCGGTCCTGGCCGGCTACGAGCGCCGCTTCCGCGACAGCTGGGCATACCGCGAATTGCACGGGGTGCGCAACTTCCACGCCGGCTTCCAGGGCGGCTTCTGGGCCGGGCTGTTGAGCTCCGGCATCCAGATGTTCACCGGCGGCGGCTTCGGCGACACTCATGTGAGGCACGCGGGGCACGAGCGGATGAGGAAGCTCGCGGACTATGGCCCCGGCGGCCCGCCGAATTTCGAATTCAGGCCCGACGGCGCGCTCACCTTCGACCGGCTCACCGACGTGTTCCACTCGGGCACCACGCACGAGGAGGACCAGCCCTGCCACCTGGTGGTGCGCGACACTGAAATCTGCGCCACCCGGTGCCGCGAGGAGTACGGCAACCCGTGCCAGCACTTCTGCCCCGCGCAGGTGTACGAGATGGAGGAGAGCGCCACGGGCGGGCGGCTGGAGCTCAAGATCAACGCGTCCAATTGCGTCCACTGCAAGACGTGCGACATCATGGACCCGTACCAGATCATCGACTGGACCACGCCGGAGGGCGGCGGCGGCCCGGATTACAAGAACCTCTAAAGGAGGTATGGGATGATCTTCTGGCTGGTGGTCATCATTCTCGTGGCGCTGGTGCCGTTGGTGTTCCGCTTCGGCATACAGCGGCGCGGCCCGCACGGGCCGGTGGAGGTCGGAATGAGGGGTCCGGGCACGGGTCCGCTGTACGGTCTGCTGGGTGTCGTGGCGGTGATCCTGCTGCTGTCCAACCTGTTCACGGTGGTGCCCGCGGGCAATGTGGGGGTGCTGGACACCTTCGGAATCGTCTCCGGGCGCGCGCTGCCGGCGGGCATCAACATGAAGAACCCGTTCGCGCGCTGCATCAAGATGCCGATCAAGACGCAGGAGCTGAAGGAGACCATGGACGTGCCCTCCAAGGAGGGCCTGAGCGTGCAACTGGAAGCCAGCGTGCTGTTCCACCTCGACCCCACCAAGGCGCCGGAGATCTACAAGACCGTGGGGCGCAACTACGTGGAGGTGCTGTTGGAGCCGCAGTTCCGATCGGTCACCCGCGGCGTCACCTCCCTGTACGAGGCCAAGGCCCTGTACACCTCGGTGCGCGAGGAACTGGCGATGCTGGTGACCAAGGACCTGGGGCTGGTGGTGGGCCCGCGGGGCATCCTCATCGAGAACACGCCCCTGCGCAAGGTCACCCTACCGCAGGGCCTGATGGCCTCGATCGAGGAGAAGCTCCGGGCCGAGCAGGAGAGCCAGCGGATGCAGTTCGTGCTCACCAAGGAGAAGCAGGAGGCCGAGCGCAAGCGCATCGAGGCGCAGGGCATCTCCGACTTCCAGACCATCGTGACCCGCGGCATCAGCGACAACCTGCTCCGCTGGAAGGGCATCGAGGCCACCCTGGAGATCGCCAAGAGCACCAACGCCAAGGTGGTGATCGTGGGCAGCGGCAAGGACGGCCTGCCGATCATCATGGACACGAAGTAGCGAGGCCGCAGGTTCCCCGCGCGGCGCTTCCGGACCGGCGCCGCGCGGATGGGCGGGAGTGCTCCGGGTACCCTGGGGGCACGCCACGGCGTGCCCCCTTCACTTGCCCCGCGCTTCGCGCCCCCGCCCGCACCGTTCATCCCGCCCAAACGACCATTCATCCGCTCCGGCGTTTCCCGACAGGGCCCGGATGCGTATTCTCCTCATCATGACGAACGCAGACCCGATGACCCGGCCCGCGCCCCGCCCCCGCGTCCTGCGGGGCCTGGTTCGCCTCGCGTGGCAACAGCCGCTCTACGCCATTCCGTTCGCGATCTTCTTCGGGACCATGTTCGCGCGGGGCTGGAGCGGTTTCCTGCTGAGCTACAAGGTCTCGCTGGTCCTTTCCTACACCATCGGCCTGGGAGTGTGGGCCGCGGGGACGACGGTGGTGCGCCGCCTGTTCCGGTCCCGTCCGGACTGCGACGCCCCCATCTGGCAGGTTGCGGCAGCCTACACCGCCGGCTCCCTGCTCGGTGCCTACGCCGGCGGAGTGATCGTGCAGATGGCGGTGCTCCCCGGCTTCCTGGGCGGCACGCGGGAGCTGGTGGTCATGGGGCTGTACACGGTGCTGTTCTGCGCCCTGTTCATGGCCATCAGCTACGCGCGGGTGTTCCACCTCCGCGCCGTGGAACGGGCGCGGGCGGTGGAGACCATCCGCGCGGAGCTGGCGCAGGCCGAACTGCGGGCGCTGCGGGCGCAGGTGAACCCCCACTTCCTGTTCAACACCCTGAACTCCATCGCGGCGCTGATCCCGGAGAACCCGAAGGCCGCCGAGGAGACCACCACGCTGCTGGCCGAGGTCTTCCGCTTCTCGCTCTCCGCTTCCGGACGCGAGCACACGGCCCTGGGAGAGGAACTGGCCTTCCTGCGCGCGTGCCTGCGGATCGAGAGCACCCGGCTCGGGGCGCGATTGAACGTGAGGGAGGAGATCGAGCCCGGCCTGGACACCCTCCCGGTGCCCAGCCTGCTGCTCCAGCCGCTGGTGGAGAACGCCGTCCGCCATGGGGTCGCCGCCACTCCTCGCGGCGGCACGGTGCGCATCGCGGCCCGTCGCGAGGGCGCGCTGCTGCACATCGAGATCGCGGACGACGGCCCCGGCATGGAGAGCGCCCCGGCGGACTCCGCAGACGGCTTCGGCCTGCGCTCGGTCCGCGAGCGACTGCTCGCGCTCGGCCCGCCGCACTCCCTGGAAATCGACACACGACCCGGCTCCGGCACGCGCGTGCGCGTGACGCTGCCCTGCGAACCGGCCGCCACCACCGCCCCACCACCGAAGGAGTGACACCCATGCCACCGACCCGACTCATCCCCGCCGCCCTGCTGGCGGTCCTGGCGCTGGTCGCCCCGGCCGGGCCTGCGCGCGCCGATGCCATCGCCACCGCATGGCGCGACCTGCAGGCGGGCGTGAACCGCGCGGACGTGGCGCTCATGGAGCGCGCGCGGGGCACGTTCGAAGCGCTGTCGCTCGCCGACGCGGCGTCGGCCGACCTGCACGCGTGCGTGGCGCTGGCCGACTGGCGCATGGCGCCGGTGCTCAGCCGCGCGGACGCCACGCGCAAGAAGTCCCGTCCGTTCGTCGAGGATGGCCTCGCGCAGTGCGACGCGGCCCTGAAACTCGATCCGAAGCACGCCGAGGCGCTGGCGCTGAAGGCCTCGCTGCAGGGCCTCATGATGGGCTTCGAGCCCGCCGCGGTGATGCAACTGGGCCCGGCCAGCGACGCCAACCTGAAGCGCGCCCTGGAGCTCGCGCCGGCCGACCCGCGCGTGTGGCTGCTGCAGGGCATCATGACGCTCAACCGCCCGGCGTTCTTCGGCGGCGGGGCGGACAAGGCGATGCCCGAGTTCCGGAAGGCCGTGGAGCTGTTCGCCGCGCGCCCCGCCGACACCTCGGCCGCGACGTGGGGGCGGGACGACGCGCTACTGTGGGCCGGCCGGGCGGCCACGCAGTTGAAGCAGGCGGACGTCGCACGGGAGTACTACCGCCAGGCCCTGAAGGTAAATCCCTCGAATGGCTGGGCCCACAGGCTGCTCGCGGACCTGGAGCCGGGCGCTGCCGCAGGGACCCCCACCCGGAAGGACACGCCGTGAAGCTGCACACGCTCCTGCTGGTCGCCGTCGCCGTGGGCCTGGCGCTGCTGGCGTGGGCTGCCGAGGCGGCACTGGCTGTCGGCGTGACCGGGAAGGTGCTCGATCCGGCGGGCCGGCCGGTCCCGCTGGCCGCCGTGAGCGTTCCGGCGGCACGAGTGGGCACGGTGACCGACGAGGGCGGGGAGTTCGCCCTGGACCTCCCGGCCGGCCCGGCGAAACTCGTGATCCAGCGCATCGGTTACGAGCGGATCGAGCTGAGCCTGACCGTGGCCGCGGGCATGGCGCCACTCTCGGTAAAGCTGGGCGAGGTAAGCGTGCCGCTCGCGGAGATCACCGTGACCACCTCCTCCTTCGGCAAGACCGGCAAGGGCGAGGGCGCGGTACTGAGCCGCATGGAGGTGATGACCACGCCGGGCGGGGCGGCCGACATCTTCCAGTCCCTGCGGGCGCTGCCGGGGATCAACGCGCCCGCGGAAGGGGCGGCGCTGTACGTGCGCGGCGGCGACCCGCGCGAGACGCTGGTGCGCCTCGACGGCAGCGATATCGGCCACCCCTACCACTACGAAGGCGCCTCGGGAGGCCTGTTCACCGCGCTGGACACCTACATGCTCAAGAGCGCGTTCTTCTCCAGCGGGGGCTTCTCCGCACGCTACGGAGGGGCGCTGTCCGGGGTGCTGGACATCGAGAGCCAGGACGACCTGGAGCGGCGCACGGTGTCGGTGGGCGCCAACATGGCCGGGTTCTCGGCGGCCGGCAGCTGGGCGTTCGTTCCGGATCGGCTTTCGCTGGTGGCCACCGCGCGCGTCACCTTCCCGGAACTCCTGTACAAGATCTACGGCGGGCCCCACGAGTACCAGACCGCGCCCAGCAGCCGCGACATCGCGGCGCGGCTGATCTGCCGCTACTCCCCCACGGGCAAGGCCGCCCTGACCTACCTGGGAGGCCACGACGGCGTGGGGGTGCAGGCCCACTACCTGAACTTCGAGGGCACCTACGACAACGTCTCCAGCAACCGCTACGCCGCGCTGCAGGTCAAGGACGTGATCGCCGGGAAGGTCTCGGTGCGGGCGCAGGGCGCGCTGCAGGACTTCCGCACCGACTGGTCGTTCGGCCCGGTGGGCGCGGGCCTGCGCGAGCGCGGCGCGCAGGCTTCGCTGGACGCGCTGTGGCCGCTCGGGCCCGACCATGAACTGGCCTTCGGAGGCGTGCTGCGTCGCCCGGACGCGGAGATCACCGGCCGATTCCCGGCCGACAGCACCGACTTCCAGCCCGGCTCCCCCACGCGCGAGTATGCCACCCGCGTGCGCGTGGACTATCCCGGCTTCTACGCCGAGGACAAGGTGCACCTGGGAGGGCCGCTCTACGCCACGGTGGGTGCGCGGTTCGACCACGTCTCCAGCCCGTCCACATGGACCGCCGACCCGCGCGCCGCGCTGGCGTGGCGCGTGGACGACCACCAGACGGTGCGCGTGGCCACGGGGCGCTATCACCAGCTGCCGGATCCCCGCTACCAGGATCCCGCGTACGGCTACCCGGGCCTGGGGCCGCTGTCGGCCACGCACGTCATCGCCGGATACGAATGGAAGTCCGAGCACACCAACGTGCGCCTGGAGGGCTACGCCAAGAGCTACCGCGACCTGGTGATCACCTCGCCCACGACGTTCTACGCCAACGGCGGGCACGGTCGCGCCCGGGGCGTGGATGTCTTCGTGCAGGGCTCGCGCGCGGCGCTGTCCGGGTGGGTGTCGTACGGCTACCTGGACGCGAAGCGGCTGGAGCTGGACGCGAAGACCGAGATGCCGGCCTCCGCGGGGGTGAAGCACTCGCTCACCCTGGTGGGGCAGTACCGGCTCTCGTCCTCGACCGAGGTGGGGGTGAAGTTCAACGTCACCAGCGGGCGGCCCTACACGCCGGTGGCCGGCGCGGTGTACGATACCGTGCGCCACAACTGGCGGCCGCTCTACGGCGACCACAACTCGGGGCTGCTCCCGCCGTACAACCGGCTGGACGTGCGCCTGACGCGGCTGTTCAAGATCGGCAGGGTGTTCGGATTGCCGGCCAGCAGCGTGTGCGCCACCTACATCGAGGCGCTGAACGTGCTCGGCAGACGGAACGTCCTGGACTACTACTACAATCAGGACTACACCCGGACCTACGTGGAGGAGTCCTACTTCAGCCGCCGCTTCCTCGTGGGCGGCGTGTCGCTGAGCTGGTGAGGAGGACGGTGGAACTTGCCCCGCTGCGCGTGCTGATCGTGGACGACGAGCCGCTGGCCCGCGCGCGCGCCCGGCGCATGCTGGGAGAGGCCGGCGGCGTGGAGATCGTCGGCGAGGCCGGATCCGCCGCGGAAGCCCGTCCGCTGGTGGAATCCACGCGCCCCGACGTGATGCTCCTCGACATCCAGATGCCCGGCGGCGACGGGTTCGAGCTGCTGCGCTCCCTGGGGGTGCGCCCCGCGGTGGTGTTCGTCACCGCGTTCGACCACTACGCGGTTCGCGCGTTCGAGGAGAACGCCGTGGACTACCTGCTGAAGCCGTTTCGCGCGGAGCGCCTGGCGGAGGCGCTGCGGCGGGCCCGGGCCGACCTGGGCCGGCCCGCGGAACTGGAGCGCCGGCTCACCGCGCTGCTGGAGGGGCTGCGCCGGCCCGCCGCCGACACCTGCCTGGAGCGGTTCACGGTGCGGGTGGCCACGCGCCAGGTGATCCTGGCTGCTGCCGCGATCCGGTGGTTCGGCGCGGAGGACAAGCTGGTGTTCGCGGCCACGGAGTGCGGCCGGCACTACGTGAACTTCACCCTGGACCAGCTGGAGCGGCGGCTCGACCCGAAGCGGTTCACGCGGGTGCACCGCGGCGCGATCGTCAACCTGGATCACGTCGCGGCGCTGCGCCCGGGGTTCGCGGGCACCTGGCGGATCGAGCTCAAGGGCGGGGGCGACGAGGTGCCGGTCAGCCGCCAGCGGGCGAAGGCGTTGCGGGAGCGGCTGGGGGCCTGAGGGCGCGGCAGCGCGGCGGGCGGGATTCGACGCGAAGAGCCCCTCGGCGCACGAGGCGGGATTCGGCGCGAAGGGCCCGGCGGCGCACGCGGCGGGATTCGACGCGCGGCGCCCACCCGAGCGGGTCCGCGAGGGCGGGCTCCGGCATCAAAGCCCCAGTTCCCCGGCGTTCGCCGAGAGCGCCTCGAGCACCGCCTGGATGTGCGCGTCCATTTCCACGCCCAGCTCCTCGGCGCCCCTGAAGATCTCCTCCCGGTTCACCGCCCGCGCGAACGCCTTGTCCTTGAACTTCTTCTTCACCGAGGACACCTTCACGTCCGCCACCTTCTTCGACGGCTGCACGTAGGCGCAGGCGGTCAGGAACCCGCACAGTTCGTCCACCGCGTACAGCACCCGGGCCATGTCGGTCTCGCGCGGCGCCTGGCCGGCGTGGCCCAGGATGGCGGTCACCATCTCCGCGGGATAGCCGCGCGAGCGCAGCACTTCCGCGCCCTTGCACGGGTGATCGGGCAGCTCGGGGTGCTTCTCGTAGTCGAAGTCGTGGAGCAGGCCGGTCACGCCCCACTCGTCCACCGGCGCCCCGCGCTGCGCGGCGTAGTGGCGCATGGCGGCTTCCACGCAGTAGCCGTGGCGGCGCAGGCTCTCGCCCTGGGTCCACTCGTGCAGCAGCGCCAGGGCCTCTTCGCGGGACGGGTAGGGCATCGGGGTTCCTCCAGGATCGGGGTTCTCGAAGGGCCGCCGCGGCGGGACGGATGGCGCGCGGCATCCCCCGCGGGCCGTTCACTTCTTCCGCGCGGCCAGGCCCACGCGGGGCATGTCGAAGTACACGTCGTCGGGCTCCACCCGGATGCGCAGGGCCTCGCGCACGCGGGGCGGGGAGTCCACCATCAGGTCGCGCAGCCGGCCCACCACCGAGGCGTCACAGTGGGCGCGCGCGGCCCACTCGCCCATGGATCGGCCGCGGACGGCGTCGTAGATGGGATCGCGCACCTCCAGCACCTCCAACCCGGCGCCCTCGCACATCGCGCGCCACTCCGCGGAGGAGTAACAGCGCACGTGGGTGGGATCGTGCAGCCGCTCCAGCGCGTCAATGTACTCGTCGGTCTCCCGGTGGCCCGGGGCCACGTTATCCACCACCGCCAGCCGCCCGCCCGGCGTGAGCACCCGGGCCGCCTCGCGCAGCGCGGCGCGGATGTCCAGAAAGTGGTGCGGCGCGATGCGGCTCACCACGCGCTCGAACGAGGCGTCGGCGAAGGGCAGCTGCCCGGCGTCGCCGGCCACGAAGCGCAGGTACCCCAGGCCTCTCTCCGAGGCCATGCGGCGGCCCTCGCGCATCATGGACAGCGTCAGGTCCAGGCCCACCACCGCGCTGGCGCCCCCGGGCATGGCCATCGCCGAGTGCCCGGTACCGGTGGCCAGATCCAGCACCCAGTCACCCACCTGGACATCGGCCAGCTCCAGCAGGTCCCGCAGCGTGGCGCCGTGCGCATGCACCGCGCTGGCCGCGTAGCCGGGTGCGGTGGAGGCGAACTGGCGCTGGATGTCGGCCCGCCGGATGGGCACGGGGCACTCTCCCTGGGTGGATCTGCGACCGCCCGGCCGGCGCGCAACCGCGCAGCGGCCCGTGGAGCCCAGGCGGCACTGAGATTTCCTTCGATACTATGATAAAATCCCGGGGTCATGTCCACCGACCCCACGCTTCCGCCGCTGCTGCCCGGGGAGACCCGCCGCTACAGCCGTCACCTGATCCTCCCCGAGGTCTCGGAGGAGGGCCAGCGCCGGCTCAAGGCCGCCCGCGTGCTGCTGGTGGGCGCCGGCGGGCTGGGCTCGCCGCTGGCGCTGTACCTGGCCGCCGCCGGCGTGGGCACGCTGGGAGTGGTGGACTCCGACGCCGTGGACGAAACCAACCTGCACCGCCAGGTGCTGCACGGCGACGCCGACGTGGGCTCGCCCAAGACCGAGTCCGCGAGCCGCGCCATCCTGCGCGCGAACCCCCACGTGCGCGTGGAGACCCACGAGACGCGCCTCACCTCCGCCAACGCCCTGGAGATCCTCGCGCCCTACGACGTGGTGGCCGATGGCAGCGACAACTTCCCCACGCGCTACCTGGTCAACGACGCCTGCGTGCTGCTCGGCAAGCCCGACGTGTACGGGAGCGTCCACCGCTTCGAGGGCCAGGTCAGCGTGTTCGCGGCCCCGGGCGGCCCATGCTACCGCTGCCTCTACCCCGAACCGCCGCCCCCGGGCCTGGTCCCCAGCTGTGCCGAGGCCGGCGTGCTGGGCGTGCTGCCCGGCACGGTGGGCCTGCTGCAGGCCACCGAGGTGATGAAGTGGCTGCTGGGCATCGGCGAGCCGCTGGTGGGCCGGTTGCTGCTTTACGACGCGCTGGCGGTGGGCTTCCGGGAACTGAAGCTGGCGAAGGACCCGCTCTGCCCGGTGTGTGGCGAGCAGCCTACGATCCGTGAGCTGGTGGACTACGACGCGTTTTGCGGTGGCACGGGCGGAGGCGCGCTGGAGGGATTCGCCGCGGCGGCGTCCGGCGCGGCCCCTGCAGTTCACCACGCCGGCGCGCTCGACGCCCACGACCCCTCGATCACGCCCCGCGAGCTGCAGCAGCGGCTCGATCAGGACGAGGATCTTCTGCTGCTGGACGTGCGCGAGCCCTTCGAGCACCGCATCGGCACGCTGCCCGGCGCGCTTTGCATCCCGCTGCAGCAGCTCCCGTCGCGCCTCTCCGAGATCGACCGGGCGCGCACCGTGGTGGTCTACTGTCACCACGGCCTGCGCAGCGCGGCGGCGGTCCGGTTCCTGCGCGACGCGGGCTTTCCCAGCGCCCTGAACCTGAGCGGCGGCATTGATGTGTGGGCGGTGACGGTGGACCCGGGGATGGCGCGGTACTAACCGCTTGGCCCCACGACGCAGGAGACCATGACCCGCCGGCGCGTGGCGAGCCGGCGGAAGGCCGCGATGCCCCGCTCCGCCCCCCACGCACGCCATCACGCGGCTGCTGCAGGCCGCGCGCGGCGGTGACGATGCCGCCCGGGAGCAGTTGTTCCAGGCCATGTACGCGGAACTCCACGGCATCGCCCGCCAGCACATGAGCCACGAGCGGCCGCCATGTCTCGTCCAGGGTGTACTTCTACCGGGTGGAGCTGGACGGGCAGTAGGTCACCCGGAAGGTTTCGCTGGTGAGATATGGAACGACACTGTCAAGGGGTCAGGGACGGCCGCTCTCCTGGTGGGGGTGGCCGTCATTCTCCTCCTGGTACGTATTCGTGGACGAGATGGACGGAGAAGGCCGGGCGCTTCCACGACGAGGCACGCGAGTGTTCACGGGTTGTGCCGACGCCCCGGCCAGAGCTGCATGACTGTGATGCGCCCGGAGGGTTCACTCTCGCCGCTGGAGCGCTCGCTGGGCACCACGTTCGAGTTGAACCTGGTGGGCGAAGTCGTCAACCCCCCTGCGGCGTGCCGAAGGTGCTGCTGAGAGGTAGATCCAACGCGTCTTCGGAGTATCGCGGCGACGGCCGCTCCCCACTACGGGGAGCGGCCGTCTTCGGCAATTGCCTGCGGTCGTTCCAGGCTACTGTAGGATCATGAGCTTCTTCTGATCCCGGAACGAACCCGCCTGCATGCGGTAGAAGTAGACTCCTGTGGAAGCCAGGCCGCCATCCTCCGTTCTGCGGTCCCAGCTCGCCAGCCAGTTGCCCGGCTGGTACCGGCCATCCACGAGTCGTCTCACCAGCCGCCCGGCGACGTCGAAGATCTCAATGCGGACGCGGCTGGCCTGCGGCACGTCGAAGCGGACAGCCGTTGTCCGGCTGAAGGGGTTCGGACGATTCTGGCCGAGGGCAAAGCGAACCGGAGCCTCCAGGGTCGGCCCCCGGCGCCGATGCAGCGAGCCGATCACGGACGTGTAGACGCCGCGGGTTACGAGGAAGAAGTCTCGGACCAACCCCGTGCCGAGCGCCGGGGCCGGGTAGCCGAGTGTGAGAGTGTCGCCGCTCACAAGCGTGGTGGCGGCCGAGTCCACGCCGGCCAGCGCCCCCAACTGGTCACCCAGGCGGGAGTGCTTGGCGCTCGATGGGCTCAGGATGCGGGCCGAGAGGTCCGTCTGCGGCACCACCCTCCCGATGAACCTCACGCCGTGCGTACCCACGAAGATGAGCCGCAAGTGCCCGTGGCTCAGCGAGTCGACCAGGAAGTCGTCGGCGTTTTCCCGCGGGTAGTCGCGGACGGCCGTGCGCCAGCCACCTTGGCCGTCCGGGGCCTCGATCTTGATCCCGTCGGAAGCGAGCAGATCACCATCGATCGAGGCGGGGCTGGCTCCCTTGACGATTCGGACCTTCCCCTTGATGGCCCCGTTGATGGTGAAGAAGCCGCCGTCGCCGCCAGTGAGGGCAGACTGCCGATTCGCCTGTCGGCCCTCGGCCTTGCCCAGCCTCTCGGGCACTCCAGCGGCGCCGAGGTCAACCAGGAGCGTGTCCCCGGGCTGACCGAGGTAGCCTGAACCACTTCCGTTTACCCGGGCGGTCAGGTCCTCGCCTGTGGGTTTCATTACCGAAACGGCGGCCACCTTCGAGCCCAGGAACGCACGCCCGGGGGTCAGATAGGCCTTCGTGCCCACCGGGTGGTCCAGGAGCACGAGTTTCGCCAGGCCAAGAGCCGTCTCCTCCGACTCGTTCTCCCGGATGCGCAGCTGGTAGTATCCTCCCGACCCACTGGCCGGCGCCCGCAGACGGAGGATGTCCCCCGAGAGAGCTCCGCTCACGGACCGACCCAGGATCGTGTTCTCGAGCTCCCAGCCAGCGTCGGTGCGAGTGTCCACGTATGGGCAGCCGGGGTCGCCGCCCCCTTCACCACCGCCTTCGCCACCGCCGCAGGACGTGAGGCCGCTGTGGATGCAGAAGGGATTGCCGAAGAGCGTGTCCACGACCGTGAGCCCGGGATCCCGGTAGTAGACAAGGATGAACTGGGCGTGACCCTGGGCCAGGCTTTCCGGTGGCGTCCAGTGAAAGAGCGTGTCGCAGAGGCCGATGGCTGTCGTGTCCCTGACCAGCATCGGCCAGCTCGTCGGATCCGAGGTGGAACTCGTGCCGATGTAGAGGCGACACTTCGTGGCCCCGACCTCGTTCGGCCCGGCGTTCCACACGCCGAGGCTCTCCGTACCCGCAGCCCAGCTCGCGGCGGTCAGCGGCAGCGGGAAGCTCGCGGGGTTTCTCCGTACGAGCTTGAAGACGCTGCTGAGGGAGACCAGTGAGTCGCTGTTCCAGAACCGGTAGACCAGCCCCACCTGCCCAAAGGCCGGAGTGCACGGCGTCGGACACCATATCCTGCTCGTCGCCGTCCCTGCGATGCTGGCATCGACCACCTCGGGCCAATTCGGGATCGAGGTCGTGCTCGCGCGGCCCAAGTAGAGCTCGATTCTCCTGAGCCCCGTCGTATCGCAGCCAGGCGCGCTCCACGTGAGCGAAGTACAGGTCCCGGTCGCCAATACACCTCCGCTCGTGGGCGAGGTCACCGCCACGCACGCGTTGATGGCAAACGTCGTGTCGCTTCGTCCGATCCCGAGTGCCCCGGGCTCGCTGGGGAACCCAAAGAGCGCATCCAGCTTGTAGTCTGTCGCGGCAGGGAATGTACCCGGCACGTGCCATGTGAAGCTTCCGGCACTGGCGGGGATGGCGCTCGCGATCATCGTCGTGTCCCCCATGACCGGGCTCTGGCTCCGGCGAACCCGAAGCCAGACCTTCTCGAGGTCTCCGTGGCCCGGTGACCAGGCTGCGGCGACCGCTCCCCGCTGCTGGAAGGACCCCCCACTCGGCGCGGTCACGACACGGGCTCGATGATGCCCGAGGTGAGACGCAAAGAGGAGGGAGTCGCTCGCGCAGCGCTGTCCGTCTCCGTCGAAGTCGGCGCACCCCGGGCCGCTGCACGGGGAGGTGGTGGCGCCCACCACGCTCGCGTCGGCCGAATCCACCGCATCCGAGGCCGCCGCCGTCAGGTCCGGTGAGTGCATCCTGATGTGGATGCCTTCTGCCACGATCGTATCGGTGCCTTGCACGAGATTGTAGACCGATTCCCCGCAGCCGGACGCCTGCCGACTCACCACCCGCGCTCGTCTCTCTGTGGACGAATACGCGGCTGAGAGAGACACGCCCAGCGTGTCCTCCTGGTCCCAGAACCGCATGGGGGTCGTTTCTGAGATGGTGCCTGTGCGGACCGCCTTGATCCGGAATCCGCCCGGGGGCGAAGCCACCCGGCTGTCCACGTGGGCGTTGACCAGGAGCGTATCGCCGTCGCCCCCCGGACAGGGCCTCACCAGGGCCGGCACAGTTAGGCTGTCGAATATGATCGCGAAGGGCTGGGACTCACTCTGCCCCGTTGCGGGGCGGGGGTTGCGCACCGTCAGCAGGTGGTACCCCGGGCTCGCTGCGAGCTGTGCTGCCGGGAGGCTCGCGGTCAGCTGGGTCGAGCTGACCACCGTCGTCGGAATAAGCTGTCCGTCCAACGCTGCCCAGGAGCAGTCGCAGAAGTCGGTTCCACTGAACTGGACCGTCATGCTGGTTCCGCCGGCGAGCGCGGCGTGGGACGAGCTTGAGACAAGGGAAGGACCGTCGGGCGACAGCTGCGAGGCTGCACATCGGAAGATATTGTACTGAGACTCCTCGCCCGCAGCGAGGCTGACACCGATCACGCGAGGCGTTGTGGTCTGGACAGTGAACCCTCCAGAGCTCCGTGATTCCACCGACAGCCCACATCCAGCCATCCACACGTCGTAGGTTCCGGCGGTTAAGTCGTCGAATGTGAAGCTTCCACTGACTCCGGTTGTGTCCATCCGGATAACGGTGCCGGCTTGGATGAGGGCGACCTCGACATCCTCCCACCCGCTGCCATCTGCCGAATGAACCACAGAGCCAGTGACCGCGGCCGCGTTGGTGATGGTTAGAAGCTGGGTGGGCGTGTTGTACCCACGTGCCGGTGCGTACACCTTCACCAATCGTGTACCAATGTTGGCAACGTCATGTGGTGACAGCGCCACGCGCAGGTGAACAGAGCTCACGAATTCCGTTGCCCGCGCGGAATCAGCCACAAGAACCTGACTGCACGACGTGAAGTTCTGGCCGGTGATCTCAAGGGTCAGGCTGGTGTCCGCCACCGGCTTGCGCGTGGGCCAGATCGCTTCCAGGATTGGCTGCAGCGTCGGTAGCCTGCGCGTGAAGTTGTTGCCCTCTGAGCTGGTCGCCGATGCGGAGAGCCCGATCGTGATCGCGGTGTCCCCGAGGGCGGTCTGCGACGCTCCACCAGACCCAGCCGTCGCATGGATCGAGGTGCTGTTTCTTACCTGGTACGTCCCTCGGGCAGGGCACGTGAAGCGATACATCCCGCTTGCATCGGTGGTGACCGTACCGACTTGCGATCCGTAGAGCGAGACCGGCAGGGCAACCCCGGCCGCAGCCGCGGTGTCGTTTGCCGTCGCCATGGACCAGTCGCAGTCGTCCATGACTCTTCCGGTGATTACGCCGTTTGTGTCGGCCAGGGCAATGGCCTGAATCCAGTTCCACATGTGCGGCGTCGAACCGGTCTTGCCTTCCCACTGACCGATAAACCACGCTGCCGAAGGGCTGCCCTCTGGGGCTAGGGGATCGAGCGCGATCCCGGAGTAGTCGCGGAAGTTGGACGGCGTGCCCGGCCATGCCGTGCCGCGCTTCACGCAGGCGGCCGGGGCGAAGCGGCCCCATCCCGCCGCCTTCGCGGTCAGGTATGCGCTCGGGTACTCATTCGACGGCCCGACCCCATCGAAACCCAGGTAGACGTTGCCTGAATCGTCCGCCACGCAACTGGGCATGATGTAGTCGTGCAATGAGTCGCTGTAGGTCGCCGAGTCGACCATCGTGGCCGTCGCCAGGTCGGCTGCAACCTGCACGCGGGCATACCGGATCCCGACGCGCTGTCCCGCGGTCGCGTACTCGAGCAGCACCGGCCACGCTGCCGTGACACATCGGTTTCTCGAGTACAGCGTTTGAAGTTGGCCGACCTGCTCCCCGATTCCGTTATAGGCCCTGAAGAGTTCTCCACCGGCGATAGAGACGGTTGCCCCGCAGCTGACACTCAGCCGGTGTTCGGTCAGGTTGTCCCACGTACCAGACAGGCAGACCACGCTGACGGTTGCGTCATTTTGTCTTACGAAGTACAGGGTGGAGTCTTGCGTCGTGTTGCACACCGGGAATCCGTCAACCTGAACCGCAGACAGGGTCAGCGTCCCTGCGTAGGCCGCTGCCTTGTCCGCGAAGAGGGGGGAGGCCAGCCTGGTAATCGCCAGCTTGTCTGCCGAGATTCCAAGACGCGGCCTGTCGTCGCAGTAGTTATCGCAGGTATCGGTTCGAATGTAGGTGAACCACCCCGTCGTATCCGCAGTTGGGATGGAGTCCCGCGAAATCGAGGCTCCTCTCAGAATTCCGTGAGCTCATAGCACGATTTTCGCCCATGGGTTGTCTGGCAGCGAGCAGCGCTGGAAGATCTTGATCTTGAAGTACTCGGCGTCGCGGTAGCCGCGGGCCTGGAAGCGCAGCGCCGCGATCTTGCTGTTGATGGATTCGACCAGGCCCAGGGGCACCGCGTGCTGGCTGCCAGCGATCACCGCATCGAGGTGCTGGGCGAGTCGCAG
>JACRLI010000013.1 GCA_016235265.1 Candidatus Eisenbacteria bacterium | reverse complement strand
GGTCGAACGAGCGCACCACGCGGGCCAGGGAAAAGGGATTCTCGACGTCCGGGACCGGCGCCCCGACGAGCGCCAGCTCGATCGGCCCCGGCCGGCCGCGATCGTCGCGCGGGGAGGCGTTCCAGGTCGTCGGGACCACCGCCTGGTACCGCTCGATTCGCTTGTTCCGGATGCTCACCCAGTGCCCGAGGGCCCCCCTCGAGGCGTCCCACAGCCCGTAGCCCTGGGCCTGGTCGGGGATGGTGAACGGCGTGGCCACGGGCTGGTCCAGCTTGATCTGCAGCACCCAGTCCGACATGGCGTCGGCCAGCACCCGGGTCTCGACGGCCCGCGCCAGGTGCCGGCCCAGCACCGAGGACAGGTTTCCGGGCTTGAGCCGCAGGCGCGTGAGGGCTTCGTGCAGCGCGTCCAGGTGCGGGGAACTGCCGCCGGCGGCGACGGCGACTGCGGCGCGCGCCGCCGGACCGACTTCGCACACCGAGTCGGCGTAGCGGGGCGCCTTGAGCCACGTGTAGGCCGAGGGCTTGGCCGGATCGGGCGTGGTCCGTCCCACGGCCGGGGCGAGATGGCTGGGGGACGAGTACCAGGAGTGCCGCACGTCTTCGGCGATGCGGGCCGGGTCCAGCGGCTCCAGCTTCCCATCCCGTACCAGGCCCATCGGGAAGAAGCGCTTCCGGCTCGTGACCGCCGGTTCGTTGTCCAGGTCGAACGCACCGTAGGAGAGGTAGTTCTTCGCCCCCGCGCCGATCTCCGCGTACTCGCGGTACACCTCCGCCACGGTGAGCACGTCGGGCAGGTACGTCCCGGTGATGAACTCGCGCAGCTCCTTCAGTCGCCACAGGAACGTGGTGACCTTGTCCACCGCCGGGGTGACGGTCACCCCTCCGGGAACCACCGACGCGCAGTGGGGCATCTTCCCGGAGAACACCGCCGACATCTCGTGGGCCTTCAGGCGCACGTGCAGCGCCTGCACGTAGTGGCTCACGATCTCGTCACTGGTGGATTTCGGCAGCCGGTAGTCCGCCTCGTACCGCGGGATGAAGGGCGGGAACTCGGGCCCGCGCACGTAGTCCAGGGCCGCCAGGTGGTAGAAGTGGAGAATATGCGACTGGATGTAGTTGGAGCCCTGGATCAGGTTGCGGATGATGCGCCCGTTGTCGGGCGGCATGATGCCGAACGCGTGGTCCAGGCACTGCGAGGATGCCACCGCGTGGGCGGTGGGGCACACGCCGCAGAATCGCTGCGTGAGCTGCACCGCATCCAGCGGGTCGCGGCCCTCGAGGATCTGTTCGAACCCCCGGTACAGCGTGCCGCCGCAGCGGGCTTCCACCACGCTGCCGTCCTCCACCATCGCCTCGACCCGCAGGTGTCCCTCGATCCGGGTCAGCGGGTCCACCATCACGCGCGTCTTCATCCCTACCTCCTCTGGTACAGCGGCGAGTGGGCGTCCGGGAATCCCGGCTCGGTGCACCCCATGCACGGGGCGTTGGCGCTGAGGCAGAAGTTCACGCCGCTGTTCCACTGGCGCGACGGGCAGTCGGCGTAGGTGAAGGGCCCCTTGCACCCGATCTCGAGCAGGCAGCCGGGCTCGCCGAAGTTCGCGGAGAAGATGCCTTCATCCATGTAATCGCGGTTGATGCAGCGGTTGTGGACGGTGCGCCCGTAGTAGATCTTGAGCCGGCCGAACTCGTCCACTTCGTTGGGCCTGGGCAGGCCGTAGAGCAGCACCCGGGCCACCGTGCCGATGAACCAGTCCGGGTGGCACGGGCATCCGGGGATGTTCACCACGGGGGTGGTGATGCCGCTGGTCTTGAAGACCTCGCCGACCCCCCTGCAACCGCTTGGATTGGGCTTGGCCGCCGCCACACCCCCGTAGGCGGCGCAGGTGCCCACGGCCAGCACCGCCATGGCGTCCGCCCCCAGCCGGTTCACCCACTCCAACATCGCCACCTGGCGCCCGTCTTCTTCCCCCAGCGTGCCGTAGATGCCGTTGGCCTGCGTCGGCACGGCGCCTTCGAGGATGAAGATGTACTTGCCCTTGTGGTCGCGGGAGGTCTTCAAGGCGGTGTCCGTGGACTGCCTGCCGGTCGCCGCCATGAGCGTGGAGTGGTAATCCAGGTACAGTTGGTGCCCCGGGAGGATCTGGTCGAGGATGACGTTCTTGATGCTCGGATGAATGGTGTTGATCACCGACACGGAACAGCCGCTGCAGGCGGAGGCCTGCATCCAGATCAGGGGATACTCCTTCACCGCCTCCTGGATCGCGGCCGCCACCTTGGGCAGGAAGGACTGGTGGAACGCCGACATCGCGCCGGCGGCCAGGGCCCACTTCAGGAATTCGCGGCGTGAGAACTGGGGCTCGGTCATATCCCCTCCCGGATACGAATGAGAGAACGGAACTGTGCGAATAACACACATATACAAATGGTTGGAGCCAGCGGACGGCGACCTGGTGGTACGGGAGGGGAGACACCGGCGTGAATGTGGGAATACGGGACACTCGGAGGCTGTACTGTGGGGACTTCCAACAGTCCGGGTCGGAATCCGCCGACTCGCCTCGCTGGGGCCGGTCCCCCGGTTCGCCAGGGCTGGTCCGCCGGCGCCCGTCCAGCCGGTTCGGAGGGGCCTTGTCGGGGGCCACGCCCGCGGCTACCATGCCCCTCATGAAACTCACACGCTTCACTCTGCTGCTGCTGGCGCTCTGCGCCACGGCCCCGATCGCCGCCGAGTCGGCCGCGGCACCGAAGTCCGCGGCGAAGACCGGCCCGCCCTCGGTTCTGCCCTGGATTCACGACGACTACGCCGGAGCCCTGAAACAGGCCCGGGCCCGCAAGGTGCCCATGATTGTCGAGGCCTGGGCCCCGTGGTGACACAGTTGCCGCTCGATGAGGGCCTATGTCTTCACGGACAAGTCCCTCTCACGGCACGCCGGGCGGTTCGTCTGGCTTGAGCTCGACAGCGAAAAATCGAAGAACGCCTCGATCATGAAGAAGACGCTCGCCGTGCAGGCGCTGCCGACCTTCTTGGTGCTGGATCCCAACACCGGCAAGGTGCTGATCCGCTGGGTGGGCGGGGCCACGCTGCCCCAGTTCCAGCGGTTGCTGGAGGACGGCCTGCTGGCCTTCGACGGCCGCGCCGGCAAGGGCAGCCCGGCCGACCAGGCGCTGGTGCGTGCGGACGGTCTCTACGGCCAGGCGGACTACGCCGGCGCCGCGGCGGCCTACAGGGAAGCGCTGGCGGCCGCGCCCGCGGAATGGCCGCGCTACGGCCGCTCCGTGGAGTCGCTGCTGTTCTCGCTGCAGACCACCGAGAAGTTCGAGGACGCCGCGAAGCTGGCGCGCGAGGCCTTCCCGCGGCTGCGGCGCACGGTGTCGGCCGCCAACCTGGCGGCCACCGGGCTGGACTGCGCGCTGAGCCTGCCGCCGGACCATCCGGATCGCCGGGAGCTGGCCGACACGCTGGAGGCGTGGACGCGCGAGGTGGCGGCGGACACCACCCTGGAAATGGCCGCCGACGACCGCTCGGGTGTGTACATCGGCCTGCTGACCGCGCGCCAGGAAGCGAAGGACTCCGTGGGTGCGCACGCGGTGGCGGAGCAGTGGGCGGACTTCCTCGAGAGCGCCGCCGTGAAGGCCCGCACGCCCGAGGAGCGCGCGGTGTTCGACTCGCACCGCATGTCGGCCTATGGCGAGCTGGGCCGCTACGAGCGCGCGATTCCCATGCTGCAGGCCTCGGAGCGCGACCTGCCGGGCGACTACAACCCGCCGGCGCGGCTGTCCGTGGTGTACCGCAACCTCAAGAGCTGGGACGAGGCGCTGGCGGCCTCGGACCGGGCACTGAAGCTGGCGTACGGCCCGCGCAAGCTGGGAATGCTCAGCAATCGGGCCGAGATCTACGTGGGCATGGCCGACACCTCGGCCGCGGTGAAGACCCTCAACGACGCCCTGGGCGAAGCCGCCGCCCTGCCCGCCGACCAGCAGCCGGCGCGCACCGTCGCGGCGTTCAAGAAGCGGATTCAGACCCTCCAGGGAGGATCGGCGGCGCCGGCGAAATAGCGGGCAGGGCGGGCGCTATTTTCCGCCCGCCACCGCCACCTGGATGCCCAGGATGTTCTTGCGGCGGTCGGCCACGTTGCCCTGCCGCCTGGCCACCTCCTGGGCCTTGTCCGCGGCGTCCTTGAACGCCGACAGTGCGTTCTTCTCCGCGTCGCGCAGGCTCTTCGTGCGGGACGCGACCTCGCCCGGGCCGGGGACCTCGCCGCCGGAGTGCAGCCCGGCCAGCGACTCGTGGCGGTTGTCGAACTCAATCTCGCGCTCGAAGAAATCCGCGCGCGCCTTCGCCGCCTCGCGCCGCGCGTCGGCCAGTCCCTTCTCCGCATCACGCAGGTCCCGGGTCGCCTCCAGCATGTCGAGCTGGCGCTTCTCCGCGTCCACGCGGGCTTCCAGCGAGGCCTGCTCCTCCGCCTGCCCGCCGTCCTTGGCCAGCTTCACGCGGCCCTTGAGCGCGTCGATCTCGCCCTTCTTGATCTCGATGCGCGACTTGATGCGCGCCTGCAGGCTCTTGACGCGGTCGGCGTCCGACTCGGCCGCGCGCTCGTCGGCGTGCGCCCATTCGAGATCGCGTTGGATCGCATCCGCGGTGCGCACGCTCAGCAGCACCGCCACGCTGTCCGAGGCGTCGGCGGGCAGCGGGCTGTCGAAGGCGCTGGGGGAGGGGTCCGCGGCGCGCGCCGGGGAGGGCGCGACCGCGACCGCGCCGGCAACGATCAAGGCGGCGAGCGCCAGGACGGCGGTGGGCTCAAGGGCCCGGCGGAACTTCGTGAACATGGCACCTCCGAGGGGCTAGGGAACCGGGAACCGGGATCGGCAGCGGGCAAGGGTGCATTGTCACCCCGATGGTTTCCGATGGGAGCCCACCGGTCAAGCCGGGTACAATCGCCGGCGGACCGGGCGCCGCGGCGGGGCCCGCCGGGCGGCGTGAATGACGGTGCTCCAACCAGGTGCGAGGTGCAAATTGCGGATGCTGCGGTGGTGCGGGGCGGCGTGGCTGGCGCTGGCCTGCGGCGCCTGCTCGCCCGGAGGGAGCGGGAATGGGGGGAGTGAAGCGGCGCACGCCGCCCGTTCGCCCGCCGGCGGCGCCCCGATCGCGCTCACCCCCGACCAGGTTCACGTCCGCCCCGGCTCCCTGGCCGCCTCCCTGCACCCGCGTCTCCATCCCGCCGCGCCCCGCGCCACCCCGGAGGAGCCCCGCGAGGGCGGCACGCCGGAACACGTGTGGATGTTCTTCAACGCCGACAGTTTCGACGCCGGCCATCCCGCGCGCCAGAGGCAGGTGCTGGTGTACCCCGCAGACGGTTGGCGGAAGCTGGCGGCCGCGCGCGTCCCGGCAGGAGCCGGCGCCGCCGAACGCGCCGCGGGCACCCCCGCCGGCGATTCGAGCCCGCCGGCCCCCGATCCCGCCGAGGCCCTCCGGCGCTACCTCGACGCCCCCGGCGCCGGCCCGATTCCCATCCTGCCCGCCCCACCCGGCGGCCAGCTCTTTGCCGTGCAGGTGAAACGTCTGAGATTCAAGGGCGGCCACGGCGTGCGCTGCGTAACCCAGTACCAGCAGGCCCTGGGCCCGGTGGCCAACGAGCGGATCTTCTACACCTTCCAGGGCCTCACCGACGACGGCCGCTACATGGTGACCGTCTTCCACCCCGAGCGGGCGAAAGGCATCCCACTGACCGCCCTGGATGCCTTCTGGCCAAGAAACTCCGCGTGGCAATCCCCCAGGTACACCGCCTACCTGGACTCCACGGTCCGCCGCATGCAGAAGCTGAAGCCGGAGGACTTCACGCCAGGCCTGAAAGCCCTCGATCACCTGGTGGAATCGATCCGCATCGGCCAGTAGAGGAAGTGTGCCGCCCGCAGACGCGAATGTGTGCCCGCCTCACAACCGACGCACGAGACAGCACAATCCTCTCCCCCGGAGCGGGTGCACCTCTCACGGTGCGTCTGCGACCGACGTAGCGCTTTGGATGTGATAGCCAAGAAGGCGAAGGAGGGAGCAGCCGCAGCGACGTCGCGCCAGGATGGCGCGCCGAGCGGGCCGTGAGAGGTGCACCCGCTCCGGGGGAGAGGTCTCCGAGGACGCCAACTTGGAACAGGCAAACACTCCCGGTGGGAGGGCACGAATCCGGACGATTGAAACTGATTCCACAAGGGGATAGACTCCCCGACCGGGTGGTTCCGCGCCAGCGGAACCCAGGTCCCGCGGCTCGGATTCCGCGGAACCCAAGCCCGCCCAGGGAAATGCCGATTCGCCCACGTCCCAGGCCGCGGGACCTGGGGCCGGGAGGGCGCCCCGTGGAAGCAGTGCACCTGGCCGCGGCCGCGGAAGGGTGCTGGGATTACCCGATTCCTTCTCTAAAGGACTGGGAGACGGAATGAACCCACAGCTCGAGTCGTTCAAGTACGACGACGCCGTCGTGAGAAAGTTCCTCTTCGCCACCATCGTGTGGGGCCTGGTCGGCATGCTGGTGGGCCTGCTGGCCGCCCTGCAACTGGCGAACCCCCTCTTCAACTTCAACATCCCGTGGCTGAGCTTCGGCCGCATCCGGCCGCTGCACACCAACGCGGTGATCTTCGCGTTCGCGGGCAACGCCTTCTTCTGCGGGGCGTACTACTCCACGCAGCGCCTGCTGAAGACGCGCATGTTCTCCGACCTGCTGAGCAACCTGCACTTCTGGGGCTGGCAGGCGATCATCGTGTCCGCGGCGCTCACGTTGCCCTTCGGCTTCACGCAGGCCAAGGAGTACGCGGAGCTGGAGTGGCCCATTGACCTCGCCATCGCGGTGGTGTGGGTCGTCTTCGCGGTGAACTTCTTCGGCACCCTGGCCCGGAGGCGCGAGCGGCACCTGTACGTGGCGATCTGGTTCTACATCGCCAGCATCGTCACGGTGGCGCTGCTGCACATCTTCAACAACCTCTCGGTGCCGGCCTCCGCGCTCAAGAGCTACTCGATCTACTCGGGCGTGCAGGACGCCTTCATGCAGTGGTGGTACGGCCACAACGCGGTGGCTTTCTTCCTCACCACCCCGTTCCTGGGGCTGATGTACTACTTCATGCCCAAGGCGGCCGAGCGGCC
The DNA here is from genome assembly GCA_016235265.1 of Candidatus Eisenbacteria bacterium. NCBI lineage: Bacteria > Candidatus Eiseniibacteriota > Candidatus Eiseniibacteriota bacterium. Next base: position 37,879 of record JACRLI010000013.1, on the reverse strand, counting down.
GGTGTACTCCTACCGGCTCTCCATCCTGCACTTCTGGACGCTGGTGTTCCTCTACATCTGGGCCGGCCCGCACCATCTGCACTACACCGCGCTGCCCGAGTGGGCCTCCACGCTGGGCATGGTCTTCTCGGTGATGCTGTGGATGCCCTCGTGGGGCGGCGGCATCAACGGCCTGCTCACGCTGCGCGGCGCGTGGAACAAGGTGGTGGAGGACCCGGTCCTCAAGTTCTACGTGCTCGCGGTGACGGCCTACATGATGTCCACCTTCGAAGGGCCGATGCTCTCGATCAAGACCGTCAACGCCCTGGCGCACTACACCGACTGGATCATCGCCCACGTGCACACCGGGGCGCTGGGATGGAACGGCCTGCTGACCTTCGGCATGATCTACTGGCTGGCGCCGCGGCTGTTCCAGGTGAAGCTCCACAGCACCAAGCTCGCGGAGATCCACTTCTGGCTGGCCACGTTCGGGATCATCTTCTACGTGACCGCCATCTACTCCGCCGGCCTCACGCAGGGGCTCATGTGGCGGGCCTTCGACGACACCGGCCGCCTGCAGTACCCGCAGTTCGTCGAGACCACCATGAAGCTGATCCCGATGTACTGGCTCCGCGTGGTGGGCGGGCTGCTCTACATCGCCGGCATGGTGCTGTTCCTGTTCAACATCCTGAAGACCTGGGCCTCGCGGCCGAAGACCTACGCCGAGCCCGTGATGCAGGCCGCGCCGCTCTCGGGCGGCTACGTGGAGCACGCGCCCGCCGGCGCGCCCGCGGGCGCCTGGGCGCGCTTCACCAGCGTATCGTGGCACCGCCGTTGGGAGGGGCTGCCGCTGCTGTTCACGGTGATGACGGCGCTGGCGGTCATCGTGGCCTCGCTGTTCGAGATCCTGCCCACGTTCCTGATCCGCTCCAACGTGCCGACCATCGCGTCGGTGAAGCCGTACACGCCGCTGGAGCTGGCGGGCCGGGACATCTACATCCGCGAGGGCTGCTTCAACTGCCACTCGCAGATGGTCCGCCCCCTGCGCCACGAGACCGAGCGCTACGGGGAGTACTCCAAGCCGGGCGAGTCGGTGTACGACCACCCGTTCCTGTGGGGCTCGCGGCGCATCGGCCCGGACCTGGCGCGGGAAGGCGGGAAGTACCCCGACCTGTGGCACGTGCGCCACATGCAGGACCCGCGCTCCATCACCCCGAACTCGATCATGCCCGCCTACGCGCAGCTGCTCCGCCAGCCGATCCAGTACGGCGGGATCCAGAAGCGCGTGGACGTCATGGCCATGCTGGGCGTGCCCTGCGGCGACGCCGTGGGCCGCGCGGAGATGATGGCCCGCGACCAGGCGCGCTCGGTGGCGGCCGGCATCGTGTCGCAGGGCGGGCCGAGGGACGTCGCGGACAAGGAGATCCTGGCGCTGGTGGCCTACCTGCAGCGCCTGGGCACCGACATCCGGAAGGGGACGCCGGTGGCGTCCGCGGCCGCGGCCGCGACCCCGTCCGCTCCGGGAGCGGTTCGATGAGCCTCGTGGACGTGATGAGCCACGCCGGCCTGGCGGTATACGCCGAGGTGGCGATGGCCCTCTTCATGATCGCGTTTCTGGTGATCGTCGTGTGGGTGTTCGCGCCGTCCAGGCGGCGCGAAATGGACGAGGCGAAGCGCCTGCCGCTCGAGGACGAGCCCGCAGCGGCCCTCCGCCCGGGAGCCAAGCCATGACGGACAAGTCGCAGGACCGCCTGATGGAACACAACTACGACGGCATCCAGGAGTACGACAACCCGATGCCGCGCTGGTGGATCTACATCTTCTGGGCCACCGCGATCTTCGCGGCCCTGTACTGGTTCAACGTGCCGGGCGTCGGGACCGGCAAGGGCCGCGTCGCGAACTATCAAGAGGAGATGAAGTCGTTCCACGCCAGGTACGGCGGGGGCGGACCCGCCGTGGGCCCGGGCGGGGCCGTGATCCTGGCCGCCGCGAAGGACCCGGCGAAGCTGGCCGCGGGCAAGGCCACCTTCGCCACCACCTGCGCCGCGTGTCATCGGCCCGACGGCGGCGGGCTGATCGGCCCCGACCTCACCGACGACTACTGGATCCACGGCGGCGCGCCGGACCAGGTGTGGGCCACGGTGAACAACGGCGTGCTCGCCAAGGGCATGCCCGCGTGGGGCCAGACCATGAAGCCGGAGCAGGTGCTGGACGCGGTGGCGTACGTGATCTCGATCCGAAACACCCATCCCGCGAACCCGAAGCCGCCGCAGGGCGTCCACGAGCTCACCGGGCAACCCGCGCCGCCCTCTCCATGAGCCGGACCTGAGGTCCGGGGGATCCGCCGATGAGCGTGCAACCGGGCCCGATGGAGGCGCCCGAGAGAGTCCTCTCGACCCTCAACCTCGACGGCACCAGGCGGTGGATCCGCCCCAAGCCGGAGCGCGGCGCGTTCTGGCGGCGACGGCGGATCACCGCCTGCGTGCTGACGCTGGTGTTCATCCTCATTCCCTACATCCAGGTGGCGGGCAGGCCGCTGGTGCTGCTGGACCTGCCGCGGCGCGAGTTCACCATCTTCGGCGCCACGTTCCTGCCCACCGACATGCTGTTGTTCGCGCTGCTGTTCCTGAGCGCCGTGATCGCGGTGTTCCTGTTCTCGGCGCTCATGGGCCGGGTGTGGTGCGGCTGGGCCTGCCCGCAGACCGTGTACATGGAGTTCCTGTTCCGGCCCATCGAGCGCTGGCTGGAGGGCGGCTACCGGGGCTCGCAGCTCATGGACCAGAAGCGCGGGCTGCATCCGCGACGGCTCCTCAAGTACCTCATCTACCTGGTGCTGGCGGCCGCGCTGGCGCACATCTTCCTCGCCTACTTCGTGGGAGTGAAGGAGCTCGCGAAGTGGGTGACCCGTTCGCCCATCGAGCATCCCACCTCGTTCTTCGTGATGCTCGGCACCACCGCGCTCATCTTCTTCGACTTCGCCTACTTCCGGGAGCAGACCTGCCTGGTGGCCTGCCCCTACGGGCGCATTCAGTCGGTGCTGCTGGACCGGCAGTCGCTCATCGTGGGATACGACCCCAACCGCGGTGAGCCGCGCGGCAAGGGCATCCGCGACCGCGCGCCCGGCATGGGCGACTGCATCGAGTGCCGCCGCTGCGTCATGACCTGTCCCACCGGCATAGACATCCGCGAGGGGCTGCAGATGGAGTGCATCCACTGCACCCAGTGCATGGACGCCTGTGACGCGGTGATGACCAAGATCGGCAAGCCGGTCGGGCTCATCCGCTACACCTCGCGCGCCGAGCTGGAGCACCGGCCGCGGCGCATGCTGCGCCCGCGGGTGCTGATGTATCCCGCGGTGCTGGCGGCGACGCTGGGCCTGTTCGGGTTCACGCTGGCCACCCGGTCGGACACCGAGGTGACGGTGCTGCGCGCCGGGGGGCAGCCGTACGTGAGGGAGGGCGACGGCACGGTGGTGAACCAGATCCTGGTGAAGATCACCAACCGGGGCGCGCGCGACCGGAGCTACCACATCGGGCTCGCGAGCGAGGCCGGGCTGACGCTGGTGGTCCCGCAGAACCCGGTGCCGGTGCCGGCGGGGGAGGTGCGCACGACGACCGTGTTCGCGGTGATTCCGGCGCACAACGGGCATGGCCGGGAGATCCCGGTCCGGTTCCTGGTCACCGACGGCGACCACTTCTCCACGCAGGTGCCCTACAGGGTGCTGGCGCCGGAGCACGAGGAGGAGGAACACCACGGCCCGGACGACGCCCGCAAGAGTGCGCCCGGGGACAGCCACGATTCGGGACATGATGCCGGACGCGGCGCGGGGCACGGTCCGTCGGGCGGGGGGCATTAGGGTGAACGCGGCGCGGTTGTGGCCCGCGGCAATCGTGGTGGCGCTGCTGGCGCTGGTCGGATTTTACGCCTGGGCCTACCGGGTCGCGGACGAGCCCAACGGGGCCGTCGTGGAGCCGGACTACTATCACAAGTCGCTGGGGTGGGATTCCACGCAGGCGCTGCGCGCGGGCAGCGAACGGCTGGGCTGGACGCTCGATGCGCGGCCCGGCCCGCTGGGCGACGACGGCTCGGCGGAGCTGGCGGTCACGCTGCTCGACCGCGACGGCCGCCCGGTGCGCGGCGCGCACGTGAGCCTGGAGGCGATCCACAACCTGGACGCCTCGCGTCACGTGCGCGTGGTGCTGGGCGGGACGGGCGGCGGCTACGCCGCCCGCGTGCCGTTCCGCCACCCGGGCATGTGGGAATTGCGCTTCGAGGCGAGCCGCGGCGCGGAGCGCTTCGTGACCTCCCTGCGCCGCGACCTGGCGAGGTGAACCGATGCTGGCGCTGGTGAGCACCGTCCTGGCCTCCGCGCTGCTGGGCAGCCCCCACTGTGCGGCCATGTGCGGCGGGTTCGTGTGCTTCTACTCCGGCCAGGAAAGCGGGCGGAGCCGGTGGCTGGCGCACGCGGCCTACAACGGCGGGCGGCTGGTATCGTACACGGCGCTGGGCGCCATCGCCGGACTGGTGGGTGCACGCGTGGAGCGGCTCGGCGCCACCGTGGGCATCAGCCGGGGCGCGGCCATCCTGGCCGGCGCCCTGATGGTGGCCTGGGGCGGCGCCGCGCTGTTGCGCGCCCTGGGCGTGCGCCTCCCGGGCGGGCTGGGGGAGACCGCCCGCGGCCCGGTCGCCGCGGCGCTGCGCGGGCTGCGCGAGCAACCGCCGGAACTGCGCGCCCTGGCGCTGGGGCTGCTCTCCACCCTGCTTCCGTGCGGGTTCCTGTACGCCTACGTGGCCATCGCGGCCGGCACCGGCTCGCCCTGGATGGGCGCGCTGGCCATGGCGGTGTTCTGGGCCGGCACCGTGCCGGTGATGACCGGGCTCGGCCTCGTCGCCCAGCGCGCGCTGGGCCCGCTGCGCCGCCACCTGCCCGTGGCCACCGCCGGCCTGCTGGTGGTGCTGGGGCTGCTCACGATGGCCGGCAAGCTGCGCCCGGGTCTCATGACCGGGTCGCCGAAGACCGACTGCTGTGAGCAGACCCACCGGTGAGGCGCGCGCCCGCCCCCTCCGATCCCGTGGACTGCACCCATTGCGGCCTGCCCGTACCCCGGGGCCTGCTCACCGCGGGTGAGGGGCCGCAGTTCTGCTGCCACGGCTGCCGCACCGCCTACGCCATCATTCACGAGAGCGGGCTGGAGCAGCTTTTTTGGATCGTGCTTGTCGTGGCACGTTCTGCACTGGACCGGGGTCGCCATCGAGCTCGGGCCGGCGCCCGCGGACAGCGCGCGGCGCGAGGCGGCGGTGCGTCCCACCGGGCGCCGCTTCGAGGAGTTCGACCACCCTTCCTTCCGCGACCTGTACGTGCGCCGCCGCGCCGACGGGGCCTCCGAGACCAGCCTGTACCTGGAGGGTGTCCACTGCGCCTCGTGCGTGTGGCTGGTGGAGCGCGTGCACCTGGCGGTGCCCGGCGTGGCCGGCGCGGAACTGGACGTGGGCCGCTCGCTGGTGCGCCTGGTGTGGGACGGCACGCGCGCGCCGCTCTCCGAGGTGGCGCGCTTCCTGGACTCGCGGGGCTACCGCCCGCGGCCCTGCCGCGGCGTGGGCGCGGAAGGCCTGCGCCGCGCGGAGGACCGGGCCATGCTGGTGCGCATCGGCGTGGCCGGGGCCATCGCGGGCAACGTGATGATGCTCGCGGTGGCGCTCTACAGCGGCTGGTTCAGCGGCATGGAGAAGACCTACGAACAGTACTTCCGCTGGATCAGCCTGCTGCTCACCGCGCCCTCGGTGTTCGGTCCCGGCCGGCTCTTCTTCCGCGGCGCGTGGAGCTCGGTGCGCTCGCGCACGCTGCACATGGACCTGCCCATCGCGCTGGCGCTGGGCGCGGGTTTTACCCGGGGCGCGATCAACACCGTGACCGCCCGCGGGCCCATCTACTTCGACGGCGTGGCGATGCTGATCTTCCTGCTGCTGGTGGGCCGCTTCCTGCAACAGCGCGCCCATCGCGCGGCGGCCGACTCGGCGGAGCTCATGTACTCGCTCTCGCCGGGCACCGCCCGCGTGCTCGAGGGCGGCCTCACGCGCGACGTGCCCACCGAGGCGCTGCTGCCGGGCATGACGCTGGAGGTGCGCCCGGGCGACACCGTGCCCGCCGACGGCGTGGTGACCGCGGGGGCCTCCGAGGTGGACCTCTCGCTGCTCACCGGCGAGACGCGCCCGGTGGACGTGACCCCCGGCGGGCAAGTGTTCGCCGGCACGCTCAACCGCACCGCGCCCCTGGAGGTGCGCGTGGAGCGCGCCGGCGAGGCCACGCGGGTGGGCCAGATCCTGCGCGAGGTGGAGGCCGCCGCGAACCGCCGCGCGCCGGTGGTGATGCTGGCCGACCGCCTGGCGGGCGGATTCGTGGCGGTGGTGCTGGCGCTGGCGGCGGTGACGTTCCTCCTCTGGCTGCGCTGGAAGCCCGCGGACGCGGTGGACAACGCCATCGCGCTGCTCATCGTCACCTGTCCGTGCGCGCTGGCGCTGGCCACTCCGCTGGCCATCACCGTGGGCATCGGGCGCGCGGCGCGCTCAGGGGTGCTGGTGAAGGGTGGTTCGGTGCTCGAGTTGCTGGGCCGGCCCGGCACGCTGTACCTGGACAAGACCGGCACCGTGACCGAGGGCCGCACCACGCTGGTCGCCTGGGACGGCCCCGCGGAACTGCGCCCGCTGGTGCTGGCGCTCGAGCGCCACTCGGCGCACCCCATCGCGGCCGGCTTCGCCGAGGCCTGGGCCGGAGTGGTGCCGGCCACGGCCGCGCGGGTCACGCACACCGCGGGCGGCGGCATCGAGGGCGAGGTGGACGGGCGGCGCGTGGTGGTGGGCTCGCCCAAGTTCGCGCACGAGCGGGCGGGGTTGGGTGGGGAGGCCGGGCCCGGAGGCGTGGGCTCCGCATCAGAAGTCGCGCAGGCCGCGGTCGTACTGGCGGGAGGCCCGACCGGTGCCCCGATGGGCTCCCTCGCATGCGACACCGCCGGCGCGGCAACCGGGCTCACGCCCGTCTGGGTGTGCGTGGACGGCCGCCTCGCCGCCCGGGCCGGCTTCGGCGACCGGGTGCGCGCCGACGCCGCGGCCTCGCTGACGCGCCTGCGCGGGATCGGATGGAAGCTGCGCCTGCTCTCCGGCGACCACCCCGACGTGGTGGCCGCGGTGGGCCGCGAACTGGGCTTTGCGCCCGGGGAATGCCGCGGCGGCGCCACGCCGGAGGAGAAGCTGCGCGTGATCGAAGCGGCCGAGGCGCGCGGGCGCGTGGTGATGGTGGGCGACGGCGTGAACGACGCCGCGGCCATCGCCCGCGCCTCCGTGGGCGTGGGCGTGCACGGAGGCGCGGAGGCGTGCCTGGCCGCCGCGGACGTGTACCTGGCCCGTCCCGGCGTGGCGGGGCTGGTGGAGCTCGTGGAAGGATCGCGCCGGGTCCTGGGCGTGATACGCCTCAACGTGCTGTTCTCCCTGGGCTACAACGTGGCCGGCACGGTGCTGGCGGTGGCCGGTGTGATCAACCCGCTGATCGCGGCGGTGGCCATGCCGGCGAGCTCGCTCACCGTGGTGGCCTCGTCGTGGCTGTCGAGGACCTTCGAGGGGAAGCGGTCCGGGCCCTCGGATCGAACGGGCGCGGGGGGCGCCGCGACCGTCGAGACCCTCGCGAAGGAGGAGCGGTTGTGAGCGCGCTCTTCGTGGTGCTGCCCCTCGCGCTGATCGTGGTCCTGGCGGCGGTGATCGCCTTCGCGTGGGCCGCGCGGAGGGGCCAGTTCGACGACCTGGACACGCCGGCGCTGCGGGTGCTGCACGAGGACGAGGGGAAGAGCGAAGATTTGGGGAAGGCCGCCCCGCCGGGCGCCCAGGGCGGCTCGACCGCGAGCGCCTCGACGGATGCGGAGGGGAAGCCGCGACCCTCGGACGGACCCGAAGTGCAGCCCCTCCGGAAACAGGAGCCTCCCCAATAGGAACCCCCCGAATCGAAAGGGCGCCCCGGACCTGATGCCCGGGGCGCCCGCTTCAATCCCACGCATGAACTACTTCAGGAACAACATCTCCCGGTACGTCGGCAGCGGCCACAACTCGCTGGGGACGATGTTCTCCAGCTTGTCGCCGCTCTCGCGCAGGGCGTTCATGGCGGGCACCACCTTGTCGCGGAAGTGCTTCGCGTGGGCGTCCGGCGCGTCGCCGTTGTGGTCCAGCAGCTTCAGCAGCGCGTCGGTGCGGCGCTTGAACTCGCACACCTCTCCGCACAGCGTCTCCAGCAGCTTGCGGCCCTCGCCGCACTCCACGCCGGCCTCCTTCGAGGCCGTCACGGTCCGCGCCAGGCGCTCCTGGTACTCCAGCGCCGCGGGCAGGATGTAGCGCCCGGCCATCGAGACCATCACCTGGCCCTCGATGTTGAGCGTCTTGTTGTAGGCCTCCACGAAGATGTCGTAGCGGGCGCGCATTTCGCGCTCGTTCAGGACCTTGTACTTCTCGAAGGCCTGCAGCACCTCCGGGGCGACCAGCTCGGGCAGGGCGTCCACCGTGTTGCGCAGGTTCAGCAGCCCGCGGCGGGCGGCCTCGTCCTGCCATTCCTGGGCGTAGCCGTTGCCGTTGAAGATGATCCGCTTGTTCTCCTTGATGAGCCGCGTGAGCGTGGCGCCCACGGCGTCCTCGAGCTTGCCGCCCGCGGCCACCTTGGTCTCCAGTTCCGTGGCGATGACGTCCAGCGACTCGGCCACCGCCAGGTTGAGCGCGATGTTGGGGAAGCCGATGCTCTGGTTCGACGACACCGCGCGGAACTCGAACTTGTTGCCGGTGAAGGCGAACGGGCTGGTGCGGTTGCGGTCGCCGGCGTCGCGCGGCAGGCGCGGCAGCACCTTCACGCCGGTCTCCAGCAGGCCGCCCTGCTTGGTGGACTTGGCGCTGCCCTTCTCGATCTGCTCGAAGATGTCGGTGAGCATGTCGCCCAGGAACACCGACAGGATGGCCGGCGGCGCCTCGTTGGCGCCCAGCCGGTGATCGTTGCCGGCGCTGGCGATGCTGGCGCGCAGCAGTCCCTGGAACTTGTTGATGGCCCGCAGCACCGCGGCCACGAACACCAGGAACTGGATGTTGTCGTGCGGGCTCTCGCCGGGGCTCAGCAGGTTGTTGCCGCGGTCGTCGGCCATGCTCCAGTTGAGGTGCTTGCCGGAGCCGTTCACGCCGGCGAAGGGCTTCTCGTGGAACAGCACCGCGAGACCGTACTTGGGGGCCGCTCGGCGCAGCGCCTCCATGGTCATCAACTGGTGATCGGTGGCCACGTTGGCGTTCTCGAAGATGGGGGCCACCTCGTACTGGCTGGGCGCCACCTCGTTGTGGCGCGTCTTCACCGGCACGCCCACGCGGTACAGCTCGCGCTCCGCCTCCATCATGCACGCCAGCACCCGCTCCGGGATGTGCCCGAAGTACTGGTCCTCCATCTCCTGGCCCTTGGGCGGCTTGGCGCCGAACAGGGTGCGGCCGGCCATGCCCAGGTCCGGGCGGCTGAGATAGAAGTAGCGGTCAATGAGGAAGTACTCCTGCTCGGGCCCGCAGGTGGTGACCACGCGGCGGCCCTTCGAGCCGAACACCTTGAGGATGCGCACCGCGTGCGTGGAGACCGCTTCCTGCGAGCGCAGCAGCGGCGTCTTCTTGTCCAGCGCCTCGCCCGTCCAGCTCACGAACGCGGTGGGGATCACCAGCGTGGAGCCGTTGGGGCTCTGCAGCAGCCACGGCGGGCTGGTGGGGTCCCACGCGGTGTAGCCGCGGGCCTCGAAGGTGGAGCGCATGCCGCCGGAGGGGAAGCTGGACGCGTCGGGCTCGCCCTGGATCAGCTCGCGCCCGCTGAACTCCGCCACCGCCCGGCCGTCGCCGGTGGGCGAGAGGAAGGAGTCGTGCTTCTCGGCGGTGATGCCGGTCATCGGCTGGAACCAGTGGGTGTAGTGCGTCGCGCCGTGCTCCACCGCCCAGTCCTTCATGGCGGCGGCCACCGCGTCGGCCACGCCCAGGTCCAGCGCCTCGCCCCGGGTCACGGTGCGGCGCAGGGCCTCGTACACGGGCTTGGGCAGGCGCGAGCGCTGGACGGCGTCGTTGAACACCAGGCTGCCAAACTCCTCCGGCCTGGCTTCACTCTTCGGTGCCCGGTGCCCTTCGGTCACGGCCCAGTCGCGGATGGCTCGGATGGCACTCTTCGAGGCTCTCGACCCCAAGGTTCGCTCCTTTCATGCATCGGCTGCTTCGGGTATCGGGCGGCGCCACGAGTAGTCTCCGGCGCCCCGCCCGTCACCGGCGGGAAATGCTCCAACCCGCCCGCGTTTGGCGCGCGGGACCGGGTCGGCCCAGTCCTGTCCGGGTGAAGGCTGCATCTTCGCACTCCGTGGGAGTATCGGCAAGCGCGGAGGCGAACTGCTGGGCGGCAAAATGAGCCCGGGCGGGCCGCTTTGGATGGAACCGCCCACCCGTTACAGTTGAGAATCCTCCGGGATCGGACTATAATTGGTTCACGTTATTCCACGCTCGCCGGGGCCGGTTGCCCCGGGGGGCCCAACTCTCCGGATTCATGTCCCGCAGCGAATTCCCGGCCGCTTTTCGAGAGCAGTTTGCCGCTCGCTTCCATCGGTGTCGCCGCCCCCGAGGTGCGCTCCCGCGCCCCGGGGCGCGGCCCTGTCCCCACGCCTGGCCGCGGAGGAACCGTCCCCATGAGCACCCTTTCACGCCGCCTCCGACCCCGCGTCGGCGCCTCCCCGGGTGCCCGCGCGCCCCTGGGCGCGCTGGCCGCCTCCATGCTCCTGATACTCCTCGCCCTGGCTCCCGGTTCCGCCGGCGCGGCCACGCGCAACCTGTGCTACGTGCCCGACAACGGCGCCGGAAGCCCCGAGTTCCTCCACACCAACGGCGGCTACAACTCCCGGCCCGAGGCGGTGGTGATGCTCAACGGACTGCCGCCGGGCGAGCCGGTCCTGGGCACGCTGAGTCTCCGCAACGTGGTGATCGGCTCCAGCGGGCCCGGCGGGACGTTGGGTGGCGAGACGGCCACGTATACCGCGGACCTGGTGCTGGTGATGCACGGCACCGGTGCCTTCGCCGGGTTCTCCCGCAGCGTGACCATCCCGCTGACCGGGGAGGCCCACTGCGGACCGCGCGTGCCCGGCACCATGCCCCAGAGCTTCGACACCGACATGTTCATGCTCCAGGGCCAGCTCCCGCCGGGCGATCCGGACTTCGACCTGCTGCGCATCACCGCCGGCTCCGGCTTCGGGATGCCCAGCCCGGGCCACACCACGCTGACCCGGCAGCCGGGCGGCGACTGGACCGTGGACAGCTTCTTCGACATCACCTACCGGGTGGACTTCGTGGGCCACCCCGGCGGCACGTTCGGCGGCATGTCCGGCTCCACCGTCGCCGAGGACCGCTTCCACGAGGGCCGCCCGGAGCGCGTGGTCGGCATCGTCAGCGACAACGGCGTGGGCAGCATCCAGTTCCCGCCCGACTGTCCGGGGGGCTACCAGAGCCTGCCCGGCCGGGCGCTGTGCGAGGTGGCGCCGCTCTCCGGCGACGTCCTGCGGGCCCGGATTTCGATCACCAGCCCCTTGCTGACGCTGATCACCCCGGGGGGCGGCTCGCTGGGCTGGGAGCAGGAGGACTTCAACGCCAAGGTGGTGCTCGAAGTCTACGGCACCGGCTCGCTGTCCTCGTACCACCGTGTCATCCCCATCGGGGTGAGCGGACAGACGGGGATCGGCCCTCCGAACTACGGGGTCATGGACCAGGGCTTCCCGACCGACCTGGCCTTCCTGCAGGGCCAGCTGCCTCCGGGGGATCCCGACTTCGACCTGCTGCGCATCACCGCGGGCTCGTCCTACGGGATGCCCAGCCCGGGCCACACCACGCTGCACCGCCAGCCCACCGGCCGCTGGGCCGTGGACAGCTTTTTCGACATCACCTATCGCATCGACTTCGTTGGCCACCCGGGCGGGCCCCTGGGAGGCTACTCGGGCAGCCTCACCTCCATGGAACGCTTCGAGACCGGCCGGCCGTTCCCGCAGGACTGCGTGATGCCCGACAACGGCACCGGCACCGCCAGCTTCCCGCCCGACTGCCCCACCGGTCATCGGGGGCGCCCGCAGTCGCTGTTCATCGTCAGCGGGCTGCCGTCCGGCTCCCACATCCAGGCCGACATGTCGCTCACCAACATCGTGGTCTTCTCCGAAGGCCCGGGTGGCTCCCTGGGAGGGAACTACCAGCAGTGGACCGGGATGCTGACGGTGCAGCTCACCGGCACCGGGCTGTACGGCGGATACTCCCGCTCGCTCACCGTGCCCATGCAGGGCACCACCCACTCCGGCCCTCAGGGGGCCGGGACCACGCCCCAGGAGTTCGACACCGACATGTTCATGCTCCAGGGCCAACTGCCGCCGGGCGATCCGGATTTCGACCTGCTGCGCATCACCGGCGGCAGCGGCTTCGGCATGCCGTCCCCGGGCCACACCACGCTCTGGACCCAGCCGGGCGGGCACTGGGCGGTGAACAGCTTCTTCGACATCACCTACCGGATTGACTTCATCGGCTCGCCCGGCGGGACGTTTGGCGGCATGTCCGGCTCCACCAGCGCGCTCAATGTCCTGAGCCCCGGGCCGTCCATCACGGTGGCCGCGCCCTCGGCCGGGCTGCGGGCGTTCCGGGTGGACCTGCCGGCCCCCAATCCCTCGCTGCGCGGTTCCAGCCTCAGCTTCGAGCTGCCGCGCGCGGGGGCGGTGCGGGCGGAGGTCTATGACGCCGCGGGCCGACTGGTGCGCCGCCTGGCGGACCGGCCGTATGACGCCGGCCGGCACAGCGTCGCCTGGGACGGCGCCGACGCCACCGGCCAGCCGGTCGCGTCCGGGCTGTACTTCTACCGGCTGGGCGCGGCCGGCGCCGCGGCCACGCGGAAGGTGGCCGTGGCCAGGTAGCTCCGCCCGCCCACATCCCCGTTGAACGGGCGGCCCGGGGCCTGTAGAATCGAGGCCTGTGGGAGGCGCGGGGGATTGGGTGGTTCATGGCCGCGTGCGCTGCGACGCCGGGATTCCCGGAAGCCCCGTGAGGCTCTGCCCTCGTGGGGCTTTCGGTTTTCCGGCCGGCGTGCTGGACTCACGCAAACCATTGGGATGCTGGCGGTTATCTGTCAGCGAAGGAGGCAGGGATGATTGATCAGCTCGAGGCCATGCTGAGGCCGCCCGTGTTGCCCATGGCTCCGTACCCGCCCAAGGCGATCACCCTGGCCAGCGGCGAGGTGATGGTGGTGCGCCAGGCCGCCAAGGACGAGGTGCCGGCCATGCTGAAGTACATCCAGCCGCTCACGTGGCTGGACCGCGACTTCTACGACGTGGTCTCGGCGCGGCTGTTCTCCGAGCTGCTCGGCTGGTGGCGCGAGCGCGTGCGCAACGAGTACTGCCTGGTGGGCGTGATTGACGGCGTGCTGGCCGGCATCGTCAACGGGCGCATGTACGACGAGCAGCACGGCATCAGCTACCACACCCTGACCCTCAAGCGCGGGCTGCGCGTGGGCGCGCACCTGTTCGCCTCGAAGATGGAGCACCACATCGAGTACCTGGGCCAGGACGAGGTCTGGATCGTGGCCGAGAGCCCCATCGGGCACCGCCGCTGGATGATCGAGTACCCCCTGGACCAGAAGTTCGAGATCCAGCACGAGCTGGGCGGGGCGCCCTCCTGGGTGCTCACGCGCAAGACCTACTTCGCCGCCAAGGAGCGCCTGGTGACCGGCGTGCGGCCGGTGTCCGCGGAGTTGCTGGCGGCCTCCCACCCGCTCCGCGAGCCCGACCTGAAGACCATGCTGGTCCAGATTGACCACACGCTGGAGGCCCGCATATGAGGGACGTCGCGATCGTCGGCGCCGGGGCCACCCAGTTCGGCAGGGCCCAGTGGAGCCTGCTCAAGATGATGTGCGAGGCCTCGCACGACGCCATGCAGGACGCCGGCCTGGGCGAGCGCAAGGTGGACGCGGTGGTGGTGGCCAACATGGGCGCGGTGCGCAACAACAAGCAGGCGGGCGTCGCCAGCGCGCTGGTGGACCGGCTGAACCTGTACCCGGCCGCCGCCGAGACCGTGGAGAACGGGCCCGCGTCCGGAGCCTCCGCGCTCAAGATCGGGTTCCAGTCGGTGGCCTCCGGGCTGTGCGACGTGGTGCTGGTGTGCGGCGGCGAGCGGATGCAGGAGGTCAACAATTTCGAGTCCACCGAGTTCGTCTCGTACCTCTCGCACCGCTACGCCGAGTACCCCTACGGCGTGACGCTGCCCGCGCTGGCGGGCATGTTCACACGCCTGTACATGCACAAGCACGGCCTCGAGCCGCGGCACCTGGCGATGGTGGCCATCAAGAACCACGCCAACGGGTTGTTGAACAAGAAGGCGCACCTGCGCACCGCGGTCAGCATGGAGGGCATCCTCACGGGCCCGGACGCGCTGAACAACAACCCCTGGATTGCCGACCCGCTGCGCTTCTTCGACTGCTGCCCGGTGAGCGACGGGGCCGCGGCGCTGCTGCTGGTCCCGGCGGCCATGGCCAAGGACTTCCGCGGCAAGCCGGTCCGGGTGGCCGGGCTCGGCCAGGCCACCGACACCCACGCGGTCCACGAGCGGCCCGATCCCACCGAGCTCACCGCGGTGCGCACCGCCGCCTCCAGGGCTTACGCGATGGCCGGAGTGACGGCCAAGGACATTGACGTGGCGGAGCTGCACGACGCCTTCACCATCCTCGAGATCGCCGAGAGCGAAGAGGCGGGCCTGTTCCCCCGGGGCCAGGGCTTCAGGGCGCTGGAGCGCGGCGAAACGAAGATCGGCGGGCAGATGCCCATCAACCCGTCGGGAGGCCTGAAGGCGCGCGGCCACCCGGTGGGGGCCACCGGCGTGTCGCAGATCGTGGAGCTGGTGAACCAGTTGCGCGGCGAAGCCGGCGACTACCAGGTCCCCAACCAGCCGAAGACCGGCCTCGCCGTGAACTTCGGCGGGTTCGGCAACAACGTGCTGGCCACCGTGCTGAAGGGAGGGCTGTGACATGGCCGCGGGCGTGCTCGCTGCGAAGTGCCGCAACTGCGGCAAGCTGTCCTACCCGACGCACTTCACCTGCCCCGCGTGCCGGGGCACGGGCTTTGACGGCGTGCCGATCGAGGGGGAGGGCACGCTGTTGACCTTCACCCGCGTCTACGCGCTGCCGCTGGACTACGAAGACCTGTATATCACGCTGGGCATCGTGGAGCTGGACATGGGCGTGCGCGCGCTCGGGAGGCTCCACATCGCCGAGCCGGAGCTGGGTGCCCGGGTCCGCGCCGGCCTGGGCAAGGTCCGCGACATCGGCGGACGGGACGTGACCGGCCTGGTGTTCACCGAGGCCTGATCCCGGCCACGCCTCGCGCGAGGAGAGAGACGATGAGCAGCTTCCGTTACGAGCGCCCCGACACGCTGGAGCAGGCGACCGCGCTGCTGGCGGCCTCGCCCGGCAGGGCCCGGGTGCTGGCCGGGGGCACCGACCTGATGGTCGCACTGCGGGCCGGCAAGGCCACCCCCGAGTTGCTGGTGGACGTCAAGCGCGTCCCCGGGCTGACCGACGTGGAGTGGACGCCCGGGGGCGACCTGGTGCTGGGCGCGTGCGTGCCGGTGCAGCGCGTGGCCGAGGACGGGCGCATCCGCGCCACGTTCCCGGCGCTGGCCGAGGGCGCGGAGGCCATCGGCTCCATCCAGGTGCGCTGGCGCGCCACCGTGGGTGGCAACCTGGTGAACGCCTCGCCGTGCATGGACACCGCGCCGCCGCTGCTGGTGCTGGGCGCGCGCCTGCGTGTCGCCGGCACGAAGGGCGCCCGCGAGGTGGGCTCGTCGGACCTGTTCGTGGGCGTGAAGCGGACCTCGCTCGGGCCCGACGAGCTGGTCACCGCCATCGTGGTGCCCCGGCCCGCGCCGGGAACGCGCAGCGCCTTCGACAAGATCAAGCGCGTGTACGGGCACGACCTGGCGCTGGTCAACGCAGCGGCGGTGTTCGACGCGACGGCCCGCTCCATCCGGGTGGCGATCGGAAGTTGCGGCATCACGCCGATGGCCACGCCGCCGCTCACCGGCGTGGACCCCTCCACCTCCGATCCCGCGGAGGTGGGCGCGCGGCTGGCCGCGCTGGCCCTGGAGTTCATCTGCCCCATTGACGACGTGCGCGCCTCCGCCGAGTACCGGCGGGACATGGCCGCGGTGCTGTGCCGCCGCCTGGCGCGGCGGCTGCTGGCCGGGGGGAGGGCGTCATGAGCACGCGCACCATCACCCTGACCGTGAACGGCGAGGCCTCCACGCTGGAAGTGCCCGCGGAGCGCACGCTGCTGGAGCTGCTCAAGGGCGATCTGCACCGGCACAGCGTCAAGCTGGGCTGCGGCATCGGCGAATGCGGCGCGTGCACGGTGCTCATGGACGGCCACCCGGTGAACTCCTGCATGGTGCTGGCCGCGGAAGCCGACGGCGCGGTGATCGAGACCGCGGAGGGCGCCAACCGCGGGGCGGGGCTGCTCACCGACCTGCAGCAGGCATTCGTGGACTTCGGCGCCATCCAGTGCGGCTTCTGCACCCCCGGGATGCTGAATTCCGCCCGTGCGCTGCTGGAGGCGAACCCGCACCCGACCCGGGACGAAATCCTGGAAGCGCTGTCCGGCAACCTGTGCCGGTGCACCGGCTACGAGCCCATCGCCGAGGCGGTGGAGGCGGTGGCGAAGGGCGGCTACAAAGCCGCGCCGGCGCCGGCGGCTCCCTACGTGGGCACGGGCGCCGCGCGCGTGGACGCGGTGGCCAAGGTCACCGGCTCCGCGACCTTCGTGCATGACCTCACGGTGCAGGGGATGCTGCACGCGCGCATCCTCACCTCCACGCAGGCCTCCGCGCGCATCCGCCGGATGGACACGTCGAAGGCCCGCGCCATGCCGGGGGTGAAGGCGGTGCTCACCGGGGAGGACCTGCCGTACAAGGTCGGCCTGTACATGGAGGACAAGGACATCCTGGCCCGCGGCCGGGTCCGCCACCACGGCGAGGCCGTGGCCGCGGTGGCCGCCGAGACGTTGGAGCAGGCGCGCGCCGCGTGCGCCGCCATCGAGGTGGAGTACGAGCCGCTGGAGCCGCTGCTGGACGTGCAGGCCTCCCTGCGCGAGGGGGCGCCGCAGGTGCATCCCGAGCTCGACAAGTACTCGTGGATGAAGGGCGTGTTCTTCCCACAGCCGGGCCGCAACATCGCCCACCACCAGAAGATCCGCAAGGGCGACGTGGAGCAGGGTTTCGCGGTCGCCGACCGCGTGTTCGAGTTCCGCTTCCAGAACCCGCCGGTGCAGCACGTGCCCATGGAGACGCACACCGCCATCGCCACCGCGCGCGCCGACGGCGAGGTGGAGATCATCACCTCGGCGCAGTCGCCGTTCGCGGTGCGCTACCTGTTCTGCCACACCTTCGGCATGCCGCTCAATAAGGTGCGCGTGAAGGTGCCCTACGTGGGCGGCGGGTTCGGCGGCAAGGCGGGCATCCACCTCGAGCCGCTGGTGTACTGCCTGTCGAAGGCGGCCGGCGGACGCCCGGTGAAGATCGTGGCCACGCGCGAGGAAGAGTTCAACACGCTGCCCTCGCGGCAGGGGCTGCACAGCACCGTCAAGACCGGCGTCACGAAGGACGGTCGCATCACCGCCATGGACATCACCTACCTGTGGGACGCGGGCGCCTACGCCGACTACGGCGTGAACATCGGCCGCGCGGCGGCCTACTCGGGCGCCGGCCCCTACGTGGTGCCCAACTGCAAGCTGGACTCGCTGGTGGTCTACACCAACAAGATCTTCGGCACGGCCTACCGCGGCTTCGGCCACCTGGAAGTGCTGTGGGGGATCGAGCGCAACATGGACATGGTGGCGCGGGCGCTGGGGCTGGACCCGGTGGAGTTCCGGCGCAGGAACCTCCTGCGCGTGGGCGAGACCACCATCACCGGCGAGCTGGTGACCGAGGGGCACGGCCGCCCCGACGAGTGCCTGCGGCTGGTGACCGAGGCCATCGGCTGGGACCCGAAGCAGCGCGCCGCGGCTCCGGTGAAGCCGGGCAGCGGGAAGGTGCGGGCCAAGGGCGTGGCCATGCTGCACAAGGCGCCCGCCATGCCCACGTTCACCTCGTGCTCGGCCACCATCCTGTTCAATGGCGACGGCTCGGCCAACGTGCTGGTCTCCGGTGTGGACTACGGGCAGGGCACCTACACCACCCTGGCCCAGATCGCCGCCGACGAGCTGAAGCTGCCGCTGGACAAGGTCAAGATCCCCTGGGAGACCGACACCGACTACACCCCCTACGACTGGCAGACGGTGGCCAGCCGCTTCACGGTGATGGGCGGCAACGCGATCATCCAGGCGGCCCGGGAGTGCGTGGACCAGATCCGCGAAGTGGCCGCGCAGGTGTTCCGCGTGCCCGTGGACCAGACGGAATGCGGGGGGGGGAAGGTGTGGGCCAGGGGCCGGCCCGACAAGGCGCTCGACTACAGCCGCATCGTGCTGGGCTACACCTATCCCGACGGCAGCAGCATCGGCGGACCGGTGATCGGCAAGGGCCGCTATATCGCCACCGGCCTCACCAACCTGGACCCCGAGACCGGCCAGGGCCTGCCGGCGCTCAACTGGACCTACGGCGCGCACGCCGTGGACCTGGAAGTGGACACCGACACCGGTCACATCGTGGTGCACAAGTTCGTGTCCGCCTTCGACGCCGGCAAGGTGCTCAATCTCCAGCAGTGCAAGACGCAGGTGGTAGGCGGGGTGGTGCAGGGCCTGGGCTCGGCGGTGAACGAGAAGTTCGTGTTCCAGGACGGCCGGCTGGTGAACAACTCGTTCACCGACTACAAGATCCCGACCGCCAGGGACATCCCCGCGGAGATGCAGCAGTTCTTCGTGGAGACGCCCCACCCGCAGGGTCCCTACGGCGCCCGCGGCATCGCCGAGCACCCCATGATCTCGGTGCCCAGCGCCATCGGCAACGCCGTGGCCAACGCCACCGGCGTGGAGTTCTTCGAGCTGCCGCTGGATCCCGAGTGCGTGTACCTGGGCCTGAAGCGGGCGCAGGAGCCGAAGCTCGCGAAACAGAAGAAGGAAGCCGGAGTGGCCGGCTTGTGACGCGCAGGGCAGGCATTCATGCCTGGCCTGCAGCCCGGTCAGGCATGATTGCCTGACCTGCGGTCCGGTCGGGCATGAATGCCTGACCGACGGCGGGCGACCGCCGGTACGGGAGGCGGGGAATTGGGCGCATACGTCCTGGTCCGCAAGGACAGCTACCACGACTCGGTGCTGCTCATGCGCCTGTCGCAGGCGCTGAAGGGGCTTGCGGGCGTCGAGGACGCCGTGGTGGCCATGGGCACGCCGCATAACCGGCAGTTGCTCGAGGGGCTGGGCTACGCGGGCCCGGCGCTGGCCTCCGCGGGCCCCAACGACCTGCTGATCGCGGTGAAGGGCGGCGCGGACACCCTGTCGGCGGTGGAGGCCGGGCTGGACGCGCTTCTGAAGGCCGAGCAGGCCCCCGCGGGCGGCGCCGGCGGCGCCGGCGCCGAAGTCCGGCCCACGTCCCTCGCCGCCGCATTGAAGACCCACCCTGAATCCAACCTGGTGCTCATCTCCGTGCCCGGCGCGCACGCCGCCCGCGAGGCGCGGCGCGCGCTGGCGCTGGGCCGTCACGTGATGCTCTTCTCCGACAATGTGCCGCTGGAGGATGAAATCGCGCTCAAGCGCGAGGGCGCCGCGCGGGGCCTGCTGGTCATGGGGCCCGACTGCGGCACCGCGATCCTCAACGGCATGCCGCTGGCGTTCGCCAACGCGGTGCGCCGCGGGCCCGTGGGCATCGTGGGGGCCGCCGGAACCGGCATCCAGGAAATCTCGTGCTGCATTCACCGCCTGGGCGGCGGCGTGTCGCAGGCGATCGGCACCGGCGGGCGGGACCTTTCCGAGGCGGTGGGAGGCACCATGACGCTGTTGGGCATCGCGGCGCTCTCGGCGGATCCCGCCACCGCGGTGCTGGTGGTGGTCTCGAAGCCGCCCGCGGCCGCGGTGGCGGAGCAGGTGATCGCGGCGCTCACGGCGAGCCCCAGGCCGTGCGTGGTCCACTTCGTGGGAGACTCGCCGCGCGCGGACGATCCCGCCCGCGGCCTGTACTTCGCCGATTCCCTTTCCGGCGCGGCGCGCACCGCGTGCCGGCTGGCGGGCGCTCCGGGGCTGGGGGCCGCCCCTCCCGCCCCCGACCCGGCGCGCATCGCCATGCTCGCCTCGCGGCTGGCGCCCGGCGCAGCGCTGCGCGCCCTCTTCTGCGGCGGCACCACCGGACAGGAGGCGCTGGTCATCCTCACGCGCGCGGGTCTCGAAGTGCGCTCCAACCTGCACAAGAAGGGCGGCCTGCGCGTGGACGGCACGGCACTCGCGCCCGGCCACGCATTGCTGGACCTGGGCGACGACGTCTTCACCGTCGGCCGCCCGCACCCCATGATCGAGCCGGAGCTGCGCAATGAGCGCCTGGCGCTGGAAGTGCAGGATCCCGCCACCGGACTGCTGCTCTTCGACTGCGTGCTGGGCTATGGCGCGCACCCCGATCCCGCCGGCGTGCTGGCCGAAGGCGTGGAGCGCGCGCGCGTGGCCGCACGAGGCCGGGAGCTGGTGGCGGTGGCGTCGGTGACGGGCACGCCGGGGGACCCCCAGGACTTCGGCGCGCAGGTCCGCCGCCTGGAAGCCGCAGGCATCACCGTGGAGGCCGACAACCGGAGTGCGGCCGCGCTGGCCGCGGCGATGCTGGCTTCGGGCGCGGGGGCGGGGAAATGAACACCAGGCCGCTGCTGGGGCTCTTCTCTTCCGATCTGTCCGTGATCAACGTCGGCCTGGCGTCGTTCGCGAGCGACCTGCGCCGCGCCGGGGGACGGGCGGTGGACGTGGACTGGCGCCCGCCCGCCGGAGGAGACCCGGAGCTGCTGGCGGCGCTGGACCGCTGCATGGGCGCCGACGGCGCGGTCCGCCGCGACGTGGCGGAGGCCACGCGCGAGTCCGTGGAGCGCCTGCTGGCCGCGAAGCCCACGGTGGTGGGCATCGGCCGCGCACTGGACGTGGTGCCCGGGATGCGCAAGGACCTGGTGCTGCACTCTGGGCCGCCGGTGGAGTGGAACCGCATGAGCGGCCCGACGCGCGGCGCGGTGATGGGCGGGCTGGTCTACGAGGGCCTGGCGAAGAGCCCCGAGGAGGCCGCCTCGCTGGCCGCCTCGGGCGCCGTCACCTTCGAGCCCTGCCACCATCACGCCACCGTGGGCCCCATGGCGGGCATCGTCACGGCGTCCATGCCGGTGTGGATCCTCTCCAACACGGCCTTCGGCAATCACGCCTACGCCACGCTCAACGAGGGCCTGGGAAAGGTGCTGCGCTACGGCGCCTACGGGCCGGAGGTGATCGAGCGGCTGCGCTGGATGGAGCGGGTGCTGGAGCCGCTGCTGGCGCAGGCGCTGGCCTCGCACGGCCCGCTGGACGTGCGCAGCCTCATCGCGCAGGCGCTTCAGATGGGTGACGAGGTCCACAACCGCAACCGCGCCGCCACCTCGCTGCTGATCCGCACCCTGGCCCCGCACCTCGCGCGCGCCAAGGCTCCCGCCGGCGACGTGGCGGAGGTGCTGCGCTTCCTGGACGGCAACGACCACTTCTTCCTCAACCTCTCCATGGCCGCCAGCAAGTGCTCGCTGGACCCGGCCGCGGGAATCGCGAAGAGCAGCATGATCACGGTGATGGCGCGCAACGGCACCGACTTCGGCGTCCAGGTGTCGGCGCTCCCGGGCCGCTGGTTCACCGCCCCCGCGCCGATGGTGGAGGGGCTGTACCTGCCGGGCTTCACCGCCGCCGACGCCGCGCCCGACATCGGCGACTCGGTGATCACCGAGACCGCCGGTCTGGGCGGGATGGCCATGGCGGCCGCGCCGGCCATCGTGCAGTTCGTGGGCGGCAACGTGGCCCAGGCGCTGGCCTTCACCCGGCGCATGTACGACATCACGCTGGCCGAGCACCCGGCGTACAAGATCCCCGTCCTGGACTTCCGCGGCACCGCCACCGGGATTGACCTGCTGAAGGTCTGCGACACCGGCGTGGTGCCCGTGGTGAACACCGGCATCGCGCACCGCGAGCCCGGCGTCGGCATGGTCGGCGCGGGCCTGGTGAAGCCGCCATTCGAGTGTTTCCGCAAGGCGCTGGCCGCCTTCGTCGATTCGATCGGGGCGTAGCGCGCGCACCCGGCGCGCGCGTCCCACAACGGAGGACCCATGAAGCTCATCGACCTCAGCATTCCCCTCGGCATCGGCACCCCGGCGTGGCCCACCTACGAGCCGCTGCAGATGAAGTACTTCAAGCGGCTCGCGCCCAACGGCGCCAACGGCCAGATCCTCACGCATTCCAACCACGTGGGCACACATCTCGACGGCGAGATCCACTTCTACACCCCGGGCAAGGACATGGCCGCGCTGCAGCTCGACTACCTGGTGCACGACGCCGCGGTGGTGGACCTCTCCGACGCCGTGGGCGACTACGACATCTACACTTCGAAGATGGTCGAGGATCGCGTGGAGGTGAAGGCAGGCGACATCCTGATCATCCACACCGGCTACCACCACTTCGGGTGGGACCAGCCCACCGCCGACGAGATCTCCTACATGGTGAAGCACCCCGGGCCCGACCGGGAGTTCGCCGAGTGGGCCAAGAGGAAGAAGATCCGCTGGATCGGCGTGGACTGCGGCAGCGCCGACCATCCCATGAACACCATCATCCGCGACTGGATGCCGCGACAGGCGCGCCAGGCGGACAAGCACTTCCGCGAGAAGTACGGCATGCCGCTGGCGGAGTACTTCGACGACTCCAAGTACCAGCTGATGCACATCGAGATGTTCAACCACGGCATCATCCACGCCGAGTGCCTGGGCGGGGACATCGACCTGTTGCTGAACCAGCGCTGCACCGTGGGCTGCTTCCCGTGGCGGCTTGTGGACGGGGAGAGCTGCATTTCGCGCATCGTGGCCTTCGTGGACGACGACCGCCACGCGGAGCTGATGAAGGCCAAGCAGAAGTGCGAGCTGACCCGGTGGGGCGACATCGCCGGGGCGAAGGCGGCCCACCTGCACGGGAAGAAGCGCTAGGGGAGAGGCTGGGAATGCGGAACGCGATACGCGCCGGGCCGCTTGCGGCCGGCGCGTTCGCGCATCCGGGCCGCGGGCGGGTGGCCTCGGTGCACCGGAGCGCGATCAACCTGAAGCTGGAGCACGGCCCGTACGTGGCGCTGTTGCCCGACGACGCGCCGCTGCACCCGTGGGCGGTGTGCGCGTCGCTCGATCCCGCCCGGTTCACCGTGGGGATGGAGTTCACGCTGGAGGAGGGTGTGTTGCAGGCGGGGACCACCCGCCTGCACCTTGCGGGCGCCGCGGTGGAGGCACTCCGGATCGAAATCCGGCCGGCGCTTGCCCCCGCGCCCTTCCTGCTTCCGGGCGGGGGAAGTCCCGAGGCCCACGGGCCGTTCGGCGACGCCCTGCGCCGCGGGCTCCGGCGGTACGTGGATGGCGACGGAGCCCGGGAACTGGCGGCGCTGGTGGGCCTGGGCGTGGGACTGACACCCTCGGGCGACGACGCGCTGGTGGGGGTGCTCGCCGGATTGGACCTGCTGGGGGCGGCCCTGGTGGCCGCCGGCGCGGATCGTGCCGGACTGGTCGAAGAACTGCGGACCACGCTGGAGCCGGGGCGCGGGACGCCACGCACGCATCCGTTGTCCGCCCAGATGCTGCTCGCCGCCGCGGCGGGCCTCTACCCCGAACCGCTCTGCCGGATGGCGGAGGCGCTGGCCGCCGCCGCGGGATCCGCTCCCGGGGGGGGCGTCGCGTCCGCTGTGGACTCCGCTCCCAGCGGATTCGCAGCGTCCGCGGTGGACTCCGCGGCGACCGCGTTGTGCAACCTGGGACACACTTCGGGCCGCGACATGCTGGCGGGGCTCGACGCCGCGCTCCGCCGTTTCGCGCCCGGCGCCGGCGGCTCCGCCGGCCCCCGGCAGGAGGACCCGCCCGCCAGCGCGCCCGCCGGCCCCCGGCAGGAGGACCCGCCCGCCAGCGGGCCCGCCGGGCCCTAGCGGAAGGACTCTCCCACCAGCGGCGGCTCCGGGTCCAGCCGCGCCACCCGGTCGCGGATATGTGGCGGGGGCGACTTGAGATCCCACACCAGTCCCACCCACGACATCGCCTTCAAGATGTAGTAACTCACGTCCACCTCCCACCAGTAGAACCCCTGCTTCGTGGATGCCGGGTAGTGGTGGTGGTTGTTGTGCCAGCCCTCGCCCAGGGTGAGCAGCGCCAGCCAGAAGTTGTTGCGGCTGTCGTCGCCGGTCTCGTAGCGCTGATTCCCGAACCGGTGAGACAGCGAGTTGATGGTGTGGACGGCGTGGTAGAGCAGCACCGTGGAAACGAAGAACGCCCACGCCAGCATCTGCGGGCCGCTGGTGTGCAACCCCGGCACGGCCTTGAGATTGGTGTCGGAATTGGCCTCCGTGGTGAACCAGAACATGTGGCTCCACCAGAAGCCGTGCGGGCGGGGGGGAGTGGACGTCGGTGACCAGGTCCGAGTGACGATGGTGGTGCCGGACGAAGAACAGCGCCGCGCAGGCCGCGGCCGCGGCCCAGCTCACCACCACCGCGAACACCCCCAGGCAGGCCAGGTGCATTCCCAGGAAAGGGGAGGAGCGGAGCCAGCGCACCCTCCGGGTGACGGGGCGTGGTGCATCGCTTCGGGTTGCCGTCACGGACACAGGACCTCCGGGGGTTGGGCCGAACTGCAACGGGTTGAAGTTGTCCGCGGCGGCGGGCGGCGCCGGACACAGGTTTAGGTGCGGGTCATGGAAGATCCAATGGCGCATTGCGATGCGCAGTTGCAAGTACTTGCAGAAGTGTATGATACAGGTCAGGGTCAGATATAGCTTTACTGATTCTTCCATCTATGCGATAATTGTGAAACAGCGAGATCCGCGGGGCATCCAATACTTCCGACAGGGGGACGCGTGAAGCGCGCGATGTTCACTCGCTTCACGGCCCCGGATGCCGCCCCACGGTCCCAACCCAAGGAGTTGCTTTGCGTCTGACCGCTATTCTGTTGATTGCGTCGCTGCTCCCGATTGTATCCCAGGTCCGGGAGGTTTCGGCCGCGGGCTGCCCCTCCCAGGGCTCGCTGGGGGCCGCCAATTGCTATGGAACGGTATCCGTCACCTGCACCGACAGCGTGGCGACGTACGCCGTCCAGATGAAGCCCGGCTACAAGTGCGCGCAGCTCACCGTGTACACCATGGGTCCGCAGAAGGCCAAGTCCATCGTGGCCACGCCCTCCGGCTGGAACTCCAAGATCTGTGACGATGCCACCCTCAACTGGAGCATCGCGACTTCCAAGGCAGTCCCCACCGTGGGCGGGTTCAAGGCCAAGTACTCCAGTTGCCCCGCCGGCCAGGTCTTCGGGCTTCACGTGGTGCCCACGACGGGCCCGACCTTCCACGCCCTGGCCGGTTGCATCATCCCCACGGACGCCGTCAGCTGGGGCCGCCTCCGCACCATCTACCGCTAGCGAACTCCCGGGTCCACGGCGCGGGTTTCGGCCGCCCGGACCCGCACCCAGCGATCCAGCGCATACCATCCGCAGGGACGTGCTACCATGGGCCGTCCCGGCGAGCGACCCGGAGCGGATTCTCCTGCGCCCGGTCGCCCCCGTCGCCACACCTCGCCAATTCCCGCTCGCAGGAGTCCTGCAGATGAGTCGTGTTCAGATTTCCGTCCTCCGGGGCGTCTGTCAGACCCCGGCCTACGTGGCCCACGAGAAGGGCTTCTTCCGCGACGAAGGGCTCGCCTCCGAGCTCAACGTGGAGCCCACCGCGTGGATGGTGCCCACCCGCCTGCACCGCGGGGACTCCCAGTTCGGCGTGATCCCCTGGACCCGCGTGGCCGCCTCCGCCGAGGGCGAGGCGCCGTTGGTGGTGGTGTGCGGCTCGGGCCACGAGGAGGCCGCCATCGTGGTGCGCAAGGGCATGGCCATCCCCGACGTGAAGCGCGTCGCGGTGCCGATGCGCGGCGGGATGAAGGACCTCACGGCCATGGGGCTCATCGAGAGCCTCGGCTGGAAGGACGCCGAGCTGCTGCGCCAGCCCTCCGGGGACGGGGCCATCATCGCCTTCTTCGGCCAGGGCGTGGACGCCGCCTCCATGGTGGAGCCGTACGCCACGATGCTCGAGGAGCTGGGCGTGGGAACCGTGGTGCGCCGCACCGGCGACATCTGGAAGGACGCGCCGGGCTGCTCGCTGTGCACCACGAAGAGCCTGCGCGACGAGGATCCCGGCCTGGTCGGCCGCGTGGTGCACGCCTTTGCGCGCGGCGCGGCCTACGTGAACGAGCACCGCGACGAGGCCGCCGAGATGGCGCGCCGCTACGTGGGCGTGAGCCCGGTGTTCATCCGC
This sequence comes from Candidatus Eisenbacteria bacterium, assembly GCA_016235265.1. Lineage (NCBI taxonomy): Bacteria > Candidatus Eiseniibacteriota > Candidatus Eiseniibacteriota bacterium. The sequence continues at coordinate 11,374 of JACRLI010000013.1, read as the reverse complement.
AAGGCCCTGGAGCACAACCGGCCCAACGTGGACGCGGTGCGCAGCACGCAGGCGATGGACCGCATCCTCGAGCTCATGTTGCGCCTGGGCTACATCAAGGCCATCCCGACCGGGTTCGTGGATCTCTCCTTCCTGGATCGCGTCGCGGCCCGCTAGCCGGGATGCCCGGCCGCACGCCGGCCCCCGGCCGGGTGCGAGGGGAATGCCCGCGTGAAATACTCCGCATGAACCTGCGCCAGGCCGGATCGCGCGTCTCGCTGGCGCTCGGCCTTCACGACTACCTGCGCGCGCCACTCACCCCCGGGTCGGCGCGGGCCCGCCTGCTCGACCGGATGCAGCGGCGCGAGCCCCGCTTTCTGGAGCTGGCCCGCTCGCGCATCTTCGACCATCCGGACAGCCCCTATCTCGATCTCCTGAAGCACGCGGGCTGCGCCTACGAAGACCTGGAGCACAGCGTTCGACGCTCCGGGCTGGAGCGCGTCCTGGAACAGCTGCGCGACGCCGGCGTGCGCCTCTCGCTGGATGAGTTCAAGTCCCGCGCCCCGGTGCGCCGCGCGGGGCTGGAGCGGGCGACGCGCGAGACCGACTTCGACAACCCCGTCCCGTCCCGCGGGGCCGTCGCCGGTTCCACCAGCGGCAGCCGCTCCGCGGGCACCCGGGTGCTCTACGACTGGGAGTTCCTGGCGGAGGAGGCCGACAACGAGCTGCTGCTGCTCGAGGCACACGGCCTGCTGGACGCGCCCGGCGCGTACTGGATGCCCGCGCTGCCGTCCATCTCCGGCATCCACAACCTGCTCATCCAGCTCCGCTTCCGAAAACCCCCGCGGGCCTGGTTCTCGCAGGTGCGCAGCGGCTTGGCCGACCGCATGGCCATGGAATTTGTGGCCTTCTCCTGCGCGCTCGCGGGGCTGCGCGCGCCGCGCGCGAGCTTCGCCGGCGCCGACGGGGCGGGCGAGGTGGCGGACTGGATGCGCCGTGCCCTCGCGGAGCACGGGCGATGCTACCTGAAGGCGTTCACCAGCTCCGCCGTGCGCGTGGCCCGCGCCGCAGCGGAACGCGGCCTGGACCTGCGCGGTGCGGTGTTCCTCACCGGCGGGGAGCCGCTCACGGCCCGCCGCCACGAATTCCTGCAGGCCGGCGGCGCGCGCGCGTATGCGCGCTACGTCTCCACCGAGACCGGGCTGATCGCAGCCGCCTGCCCCTCCGGGGATCCGCCCGACAGTATGCACCTCTACGAGGACCGGTTGGCGGCGATCGCCGGCGGGGAGCCCGCCGGTGTGCCCGGTGCGCGCAGCCTGCTGTACACCACCCTGTCCACCGCGACGGGCAAGATCCTGCTGAACACGGAGCTGGGGGATTTCGGCACGCTGGAGAGGCGTCCGTGCGACTGTGCGTTCGGCGCCGCCGGGATGCGGCTGCACATTCACGGCGTGGGCAGCCGCGACAAGCTGACGGGTGAGGGCATGAGCCTGCTGGGCGCGGACCTCGCAGCCATCGTGGCGGACCTGGTGGCCCGCGCGGGCGGCGGCCCGGACGACTTCCAGTTTCGCGAGGAGGCGGGCCCCGAAGGCCTGGTTCGGATCGCAATCGTGGTCAGCCCCGCGGTGCCGGGCCTGGAGGATGCCGCCTTCGTGCCCGCGGTGCTCGCGGAGCTCCACCGCAGGAAGTCGGGCCAGCGGGTGGTGTCGGAGTTCTGGCGGCAGGCCGACACGCTGCGGCTGGTGCGCGAGACCCCCGATATCAGCGCCGGGGGGAAGCTGTTGCGGCTGGTGAGCCGGCCCGGTCGCCGGCCCGGTCGCCCTTGACCCTCGCGCGGGAAACGCCGAACATGCTCGGGATTCACGGGGATCGGGGCGCGAGTGTCTCCCCGCCTCCCTCGCCTGCCTCCCGTGAAACCCCCGAAAGACTCGACCGGCCCCGGATGCCGCCACCCTCGCCCCGGGCAACCCGAAAGGAGCCCTTCGTGATCCGCCGTTTCCTCACACTGCTCTCCCTGGCCGGAGCGGTGTCCGCGGCCCACGCCGCTTCCTCGCCCGACTCGCTGCGCTACCGCTTGCCGGAGATCTCCGTGACCGGGACCCGGCTCGGCGAGGACCCGCTGGGGCTGCCGATGGCGGTGACCGTGGCCGGAGCGCGGTCCTTCGCCAACAGCCGCCACTTCGCGCTGGACGAGGCGCTGGGCATGGTGCCCGGCGTGCAGGCGCAGAGCCGCGCCGGCGGCGGTGACCTTCGCCTCACCATCCGCGGCTTCGGCGCGCGCGCCAGCGGCGACAAGTCCAACTCGTCCACGATCCGCGGCATCAAGGTGCTGGTGGACGGCATCCCCGAGACCGACCCGGACGGTCGCAGCGCGCTGGACCTGGTGGACCTCGCCGCGGCGAGCCGCATCGAGGTGGTGCGCAGCAACGCCTCCACATTGTTCGGCAACGCCTCGGGTGGCCTGATCAACATCGAGACGGGCGCGCGGAACGGGCCGGCCTCGGTCTCGAGCGACAACATCGTCGGCGCGTTCGGATTCCGCAAGAACAGCGTCACCGGGATCCTGCCGCTGGGCTCCGCATGGTTCTCGGCCACCGCGTCCAACTCCCGGTTCGACGGCTGGCGCGACCATACCCGGAGCCGCACCACGCAGTTCAGCTCGGTGCTCACCGCGCAGCTGGGTGAATCCAGTGTGCTCCGGTTGCTGGCCGGCGCCAGCTCCAACAAGTTCCAGATTCCCGGGGCGCTCACGCAGCAGCAGTTCGACTCCGCCGCGACCCAGGCCAACGCCATGTACAAGTCCCGCGACGAGCGCCGCTACAACCGCGTGGGGCGCCTGGGCCTGAACCTGGTGACCGACTTCGGGCCGCACAGCACCCTCGAGGCCACCGCCTACGTGACCCCCAAGGTGCTGCAGCGCTCCGAACGCGGCACCTATCGCGACTTCAATCGCTACCACGTCGGCGGCGGCATGGTGTACCGCTGGCGCGCCAACCCGGACGGCACCGGGCCGCGATTCACCGCGGGCCTGGACGAGGCCTACCTCGACGGCAGTATCCTCTTCTACAACCTGGCCGACGGTCAGCGCGGCGACTCGCTGCGGACCAACAAGCGGGAGGGCGCCGACGCCCTGGGCGTGTTCGCCCAGGCGCAGGTGGACCTCACCGACCGGCTGCAGTTGACGGCCGGCGGGCGCTTCGACCGGCAGCGCTACATCTACGAGGAGTTCGCCGCCGGCAGGCTGGCGGCCACCGTGGGGCAGAAACTCAACCTGGATCGCGTCACGCCCAAGTTCGCCGCGCTGTACCGGGTGACCCCCACGCACTCGGTGTACTTCACCCTGGGTGGGGGGATCGAGGCGCCCGCGTTCAACGAGGTGGACCCGCCCGACACGCTGAAGGACGCGTACCTGAACCCGTTCCTCAAGCCGATGACCTCACTCACCGTCGAGCTGGGCGCCAAGGGATATCGAGCCTTGGAAGGTGAGGGGCTGCTGCGCAGGGTGAGCTACAACGCGGCCGCCTACCGGATCGGCATCCGGGACGAGATCGTGCCCTACAACGGCGGCGGGTACTTCTTCTCGGCGGGCAGGTCTCGCCGCTACGGATTCGAGCTCGGCGGCGAGGCCGGCCTGGCGAACTCCCTGGCGCTCTCGCTGGCTTTCACCTGGATGGACGCGAAGTACCAGGAATACTCCAACGAACTCGGCGACTTCTCGGGGAACAAGGTGCCGGGGATCGCCAACACCATGCTGAACGCCCGGCTGGCCTTCGAGCCGAAGCCCGGCTGCATGGCCGAGATCGGCGCGCAGCACCTGGGAAGCTACTTCGCGAACGACGCCAACACGCTGAGCGTGCCGTCCTACGTCCTGCTCAACGCGGCCGCGGGTTACCGCGTCGAGGCCGGCAAGCTGCAGGTGCAGGCGCGCGCGGGCGTGAACAACCTGGCCGACCGGAAGTACGCCGCGTCGGCCTTCATCAACCCCGCGACCGCCGCCTTCCTGGAGCCGGGGCTGAAGCGCAACGCGTTCGTGTCGCTGGGTGTGAAGCTGCTGCCGTAGGCTTCTACGGCAGCGCGGGGCGCCCCGGCCGCCACATCCGGACCCACTCCCACAGCGGCGGCAGCCCCGGGGCGGCCAGCATGCCGCCCCCGAATCCCAGCGTGCGCCGGGTGACCATGCGGGTGTCCAGGATCTCGAGAGACGGCAGCCGCTCGTAGCGGATCGCGGGCGGGGTGTCTGCCGCGATTTCGGCGGTCCGGCGCGCCACCCATTCCGACCGGCGGGCGGCGGTGATGGCGTCCATGTGCCGCTCCACGGCGGTGCGCGTCGCCGCGGAGTCGGGCGTGAGCCGCTTGCCCAGGACGCGGAACACCGACGATCCCTCCGGCAGCCTCACCGGCCCGCGCAGCGAATCCAGTGGCGCGAGCAGCGCCGCGGTGCCCAGGCCCGGGCGCAGCGCTACGCGGAAGAAGCCCGAGCGGCCGCCGCTCCCGCGCCACTCCGCGCGCGAGGTCCGGGCGCGCGCCAGCGAATCGAAGCGAGCGCCGGAGTCCAGTTCGGCGCGGACACGCCCGGCGTCCGCCTCCGTGGCCGAGAGCACCTCCTCCACGTCCACTTCGCACGCCTGCCGGGCGCGCTGCGGCTCGAATACCGCCATCCGGCGCAGCGCCTCGTCCTCGGTGGCCGCCGCGCCGGCAGCGACGCGCTCCAGCAGCAGCCGCCCGCGCCACGCCCCGCTCCACATCTCGAGGTCGGCCCGCACCTCGGGCCGCGCGTCGAGATGCCGCCGCAGCGCCTCGCGGGCCATCAGTTCCGCCTCCACCACCTCGCGGAACTTCATGCTGAGCTCCACCGCGAAGCGTCGGGGCGCCAGCGAGCGAATGAAGAACGAGTAGTAGCGCAGGTCCTCCAGCGCGTCCCCCAGCGTGAGCGGCCCGTCGGGGAGGCGCGCGATGGGCCGCTCCAGGTGCGGGGCGAGCAGCGACAGAAGCACGTCCACGTCGCCGGGGTCCAGCGGGTGGCCGCGTCCGGCTCCGTCGCCGGCGCGGCGTTCGGCCATAAGGGCGCGGAGGGAGTCGGCCAGCAGCATGAAGGTGGCGGAATCCACTTCCACGCGCTGTCCGCGCAGGGCGCCCTCCATGAACCGCGCGGCGCGATCGCGCCGGGCGAGCGCCGCCAGGGAGTCGGAGACCGCCTTGCGCAACGTGGCGCGTGCCGGGGGCCGGGCCCGCGGTGCGCGCGCACTCACGATCCGCTCCACCTCGGCTGCCGGGGCCGTCACGCCACGGGTGACTTCACGGTACAGCGCGTCGCGCGCCAGGGCGCGGCGCAACGAGGCGATCATCCGCGCGATGCGGCCGCCCTCTCCCAGTCCCTGGCGGTGTGCCTCCTGCGACAGCAGCGCCTCGCCCACCAGGGATTGCAGCGCCCGCACCTTCGTGGAGTCCATTCCCCCCGGCCCGCCAGCGCCATCGAAGGGCATCCATTCGATCCGCTTCACCAGGTCCTCGGCGGTGATGGCGCGGGGGCCGACCACGGCGAGCGTGTCGCGGGAGAGGTCGGGGGAGGAGCGGGCAGCGGTGTGGCCCCCGGGGCGCGGGGCCGTTGCATTCGGTGGCGATGCGAATGCGGCGCCCGCGGGGGACAATACCGCGGCCAGGCAGACTGCCAGGATGCACCGGGATGTGATGCGCGGGCGCGGTACGGTCACGGAAGGGCTCCTGTGGGAGTGGCATTGGGGCAAGCTGGGCCCATGGTGTGGGGGAGGGGTCGGGATGTCAACGGCGGGCGCCCCATGACGGCGGGCGCACAACGGCCGGCGCCCCTTTCCACGTCCCTGCTCCGCGTTGTATCGTCTTCCGTGCCCGCCCCGCGTCGCGCCAGGAGCGCGCGGGATTCCCAGAGCGCCCGCAGGCCGGCGGGCCGATCTTGATGCTTCCAGGAGGTACTCCCATGAAGCGCACCATCCTCACCCTATCCTGCGCCGCACTGTGCATGCTCCTTCCCCTTGCCGTGTATGCCGCCGAGGGCACCGCCCCGGCTTCGGCTCCGCCCGCTTCTCCCGCCTTCGAGAGCCTCAAGGCCCTGGAGGGAACCTGGGCCGGCAAGGCCAGTCACGGCAGCGAGACCTTTGACATGGAAGTCACGTACAAGGTGACCGCCGCGGGCTCGACCGTCATGGAGACGATCTTCGGCGGCACGCCCCACGAGATGGTCACCATGTACACCCGTGCCGGCCACCGGGTGGCGCTCACCCACTACTGCGCGCACGGCAATCAGCCCCACATGTTGCTGAGCCAGAAATCCACGGCGAAGCAGCTGGTTTTCGACTACGAGCCCAGCCCGGGCATCAACCCGAAACGCGACGCGCACATGCACAGCGCGAAGATCGACCTGGTGGACGCCGACCACCTTCGGTCCGAGTGGGCCAGCTATGAGGGCGGGAAGCAGCACGGGGTGGCGGTGTTCGAGTTGGCGAGGAAGAAGTAGGGGAGAGCGCCTCCTGCGAGGTGCATCATGGGGCCGGCGGGCCAGCTCGCCGGCCCCTCTCCATGTTGGTGCGGCGGGGTCCCCGGGAATGGGCTGGAGGGGCCCGTGCAAGTGGCTGGATTTCGGGGCTTCAAGGCGGTTTGCACTTGCCAACCCAAGGCAGCTTGTGTATTATACTAAAGTCTACTTGGGAACAGCCTCGGGCCGCTAAGCCCTATTCCTGCAATAAGATTCTCATCATCGCGAGATCAACCACTTTCGTCAATCGCCCACCTGGCCGTGATGACATCGCGCTCCACCAGCAGCGCCGACACAGGAGGCACGCCCCATGAATCAGCGCTACACCCTCAGCAGCATGAAGCGCCCGGCTCTCGCCCTGGCTCTGGCCCTGGCGCTCATCGTCCCGGCGGTTGGTTCGGCTGCGGTGCTCGGCCGTGCGTACGGCGCTTGGGTCTACGTTCCCAGCATGGGGTACCCCTCCACGTACATCTGCGACACCGGCTGGCTACCCTCCACGGGAGGCTCGCTCACCAGCCACGCCTACAACGTCGCCATGGGAACCGTGCTGCAGCTCGCCAGCTCGGACAGCCACACGCAGTCGGACACCTGCGGTGGCCACAGCGACAACGACCTGGTCAGCGGAGTGGTCCTGGACGGCCATCCGGCGAAGATCACCTTCGATGGGATGCACTCGGAAGACGACGACACTTGCTGCGCGATTCCCAAGCACCGCCGCAGGAGCCACTTCACCTCGCTCACCATCGGCGGAAACCCGGTCACCCCGTCCGGGGCATTCAACGAAGTGTTCACCATCCCGGGAGTGGCCACGGTCGTGGTCAACGAAATGAGCAAGGACGGCAACAAGGACTGCCAGGGGCAGGACGAGTACGTGTTCCGCGCGCTGCACGTGACCCTGGCCTCGGGTGAGCACATCATCCTCGGCAGCACCCGGTTCGACGACAGCCATGACTGCTGCACCAACCCCACGAAGACCACGGACAGCACCTGGGGCCGGCTGCGGAGGACATTCCGCTAGCGCGGCCGCCCGCCGCTTGACGCGGCAGGCGTGCGCAGCATCGCGAGCCCCCCGGAGCCCACGGCGCCGGGGGGCTTGGCGCTTCAGCCGCGGCCCGAAGGCCGGTCCGCGGCGCCCCCCAGTCCCGTGGAGCGACCATGTGCCCGATCCGCCCCCGCGGCGCCGCGCGCGTGGAGTTCGACCTGCCGCATCGCGGCCCGGCGCATCGTCGGTGACCTGAGTGAACCGGAGCCCGGGGACCGGCTGGTCCCGGGCTCCCGCGCTTCCTGGGCACGGCGGCACGAGGGGGGTTCCGGCGCGAGTGGCGCAGACTTCCCCCGTGGCGTAGTGTGGAGGGACGGCGCGGCGAGCCCCTGTCTTGGAGGCCGTGGGGAGGGATGTCCCACGGGTCCGGCGCCCGCGGAAGGAGATGTCATGCGATCACGAAACGGTTGGACCCGGACCGGGCTGGTGGCGGCGTGGATGGCCCTGCTGGTCGGCTGTGCCGTGAACCCGGTGACGGGCAAGCGCGAGTTGAGCCTGGTCTCGGCGGACCAGGAGCTCAGGATGGGGGAGCAGGGGGACGAGGCCGCGGTGGCGGAGTACGGCCTGTACGACGACGCCGGGCTGGCCGCGAGCGTGGATCGCGTGGGGCAGAAGCTGGCCGCGATTTCGGAGCGGCCGGACCTGAAATGGCACTTCCGGGTGCTGGACTCCCCGGTGATCAATGCGTTCGCGCTTCCGGGCGGCTACATCTACGTGACGCGGGGAATCCTCGCCACACTGAACAGCGAGGCGCAGCTGGCCGGCGTGCTGGGTCACGAGATCGGGCACGTGACCGCCCGGCACAGCGCACGCCAGGCCACGCAGCAGCAGCTGGCCGGCCTGGGCCTGGGGCTGGGCTCGGTGCTGATCCACGGGTTCGACCGCTACGCCGGAGTGGCCTCTGAGGGCCTGGGGTTGTTGTTCCTCAAGTTCAGCCGGGACGACGAGACCCAGGCCGACGAGCTGGGTGTGAAGTACACCACCCGCGCCCGCTACGATCCGCGCGAGATCCCGTCCACCTACGGCATGCTCAACCGGATGCGACAGCGCGAGGGTGGCACCCTCCCCACGTTCCTCTCCACCCACCCGGACCCCGGCGATCGGGAGGCGCGCACCCGGGCCCTGGCCGACGCGGCCGTCGGGGGCACGACCGGTTCCCTGGCGGTGCTGCGTGCGGACTACCGGAAGGCGCTGGATGGCGTGGTGTACGGGGAGGACCCGCGGCAGGGCTACGTGGAAAGCTCGCGGTTTTTCGACCCCGCACTGAAGCTGCAGGTGGATTTCCCGCCGGGCTGGAAGATCCAGAACGCGCGCAGCGCGGTGACCGCCCGTGCGGCGCAGGGTGAGGCGGGGCTGCAGCTCACGCTGGTCAAGTGGCAGGGCCCGGATGTCGGCGGCTATCCGGCCTCGCTGCGGCAGCAGGGCCGCATCGCGGCGGCCTCCGGCGGCACCAGCCGCGTCGGCGGGCACGAGGCGTGGATGGGCACGGTGAGCGCTCCCGACGGCAAGGGTGGGACGCAGGAGCTGCTGGCGGCCTGGGTGTCGTGGCAGTCCGGCTCGCTGCTCCAGTGGGTGGGCGCGCCGGCCGCGGGCGGCGGCGTGCGTGCCAGCTTCACCGCCTGTGTCGAGAGCGTGCGCGACCTGCGGGACCCGGCGCGTCTCGCGGTGCAGCCGGCGCGCCTGGCGCTGCGCACCCCGCCGGGCGGGCTCAGCCTGGCCGCGTGGCTGGCGCAGGGAACCGAGGGCCGGCTTTCGGTGCCTGCATCCGAGATCGCGTGGCTCAACGGGCTGGAGGAGAGCAGCGTTCCGCCGCGGGGCGAGCCCGTGAAACTGCCGCGGTTCGCGCCATGAGGTCGCGGGCGGCCTGGGCCGCTGTGTGTCTCGCCTCGATCTGGGCCGCTCCCGCGCCCGCCTCGCCGTGGACCCGCGCGGCGGGGGACTATTACCTGAATGTGAGCTACGCGCGCATCCGCGCCTCGAGCTATTTCGACTCCACGGGCGCCGTGCGCGAACTTCCCTCGGCATACTCGCAGCAGGTCGTCGCGATCTACGGCGAGCTGGGGGTAGTGGACCGCTGGCTGACACTGGTCGCGGACTGGCAGGCCCTGCGCGCGGTGCGTCAGGAAGGGTTGGGGTCCGAAGCCGGTGTCGGCGACCTGCGCCTGGGAGCCACCACCGGGCTGGTGCGGGGACCGCTGGTTGTCTCCGCGTCCGTGATCGCGGGCCTGCCGATCGGCGATCCCGCGCCCGCCTCGTCGCCCGGGCATCCGGGCTCGGGGCTGAATCTGCAGACCGGCAGCGGCGACTTCTCGCTCGAAGGCCGGCTCGAAGCCGGCCATGGATTCGGCGGCGCCGCCACTCAGGGCTACTGGTCGCTGGGCGCGGGGTGGCGCAAGCGTGGCATCTCGCCCCGTTCCGGGACGGAGCCCACGCCGGAGACCGGCCGGTACGAAGATCAGATCCTGACCGGGTTCGAGGTCGGTCTGCGGTTCCTGCATCCGGGCTGGGAGCGCTGGTGGTTTTCATTTCGCGCCGCCGGCCTCTATCCGCTGGGGGCCGCGGGCCAGGCGGTCGACTCGTACTCGGGCCTGCGGGCCGGGACCCGGTACACGGCCCTGGTACTCGGCGCGGACATGCGGGTCGCGGGGCGGGTGCACCTGGGAGGAAAGGCCGAGGGGGCGCTGGGGCCGCGGGAAGTGCCCCGGACGATTCACCTGAAGGTCTATGCGGCGGTGGGGAAGTAGGCGGGACCGATTCCCCGGACCGGCAGCCCGAAGCCCGGCCCTCCCAGTCCGGGATCATCCACAAACGAAGGGGCGCACCTCCCGGGAGGTGCGCCCCACGTCATGAAGATCCGGTGCGCTGCGAGCTAGGCCCTGCGGCGCAGGGTGGCCAAACCCACGAGGCCCGCCGCGAGCAGCAGCAGCGTGCCCGGCTCCGGCACCGGGGCGCTCACCCGGCCAATGCGGAAGTCGCGAGGTCCCAGGCCGCCGCCCAGTTCGTCAAAGCCCCACGTGTTGACCGCGGCGTCCCGCTCCCCGATCTCCGCGAATCCCGGGACCAGGTAGCCGAACAGGGCCGCGTTCAAAGCTCCAGTCGGTCCTTCACCGAGGGGGTACAGCCCGGCGGTGGCCAACGGAGGGTCCACCGAGAGGATGGCCTGCCAGTTCGGGCTCGCGGACAAGAGCGCCGTCCAGTCAGTCCCGGTCACCGGGTCGTTCGGCGTGATGATGTACCCGTACGCGAAGGGCGAGATGTCGAGCAGGCTGAAGCCGCTGAGGCCATTGAGCCCCGCGGCGGGCCGGTAGGCGATGTTGGACACCTGATAGAGGAAAGCGGTGTAGGGGTTGTGGAACTCGTCCTCCACGTAGAAGTCGAACTGTCCCACTCCCACGACGGCATCCCGCGGCGCGTCCCCGTTCACCTGGGTCGAGCCGTCCTCCCTCCACCAGTACGTGGCGGTGAAGTCGGGCGCGGGTCCCGCGATGGCACTGTAACCCGGCATGCGGGGGGCTGTCGGGATGAGGCCCGCCGTGGATGCGGGTGCCTGGGTCAGCAACAACCCGGCGCAGAAGAGGAATCCCAGTATCCTGTTGCGCATGGCTGGCGTACTCCTTTCGATACAACGGGACGGAGTTGGGGGCAGCGTCCAGCCCACGAGGGGCGACCCCGGAAGTATCTCGACTACAGCCAGTGAAGAAAATAGGCGCTTCCGGCTTTGGTGTGGGTAAAGCCGTTGAGGCGTGCAGCGTAGGGTGCTGATAGAGTTGGCGCGGACCTTCGACCGAGAGGACGCGCATGACGATCGACAGCCGCAGCCTGTATACCGGCCTGCTTGGCCTGAC
>JACRLI010000012.1:60546-65460 GCA_016235265.1 Candidatus Eisenbacteria bacterium | reverse complement strand
GCGGGGGGAGAAGGAGCGTTGGCAGTGCAAACACAGGTAGCGCTGGACGGGGCGTGGCTGGCAGTGTCTGGGGTGGAAGAAGCCGATCTTCTTGAATCGCCAGCCGCTTGTGTGGCAATGGAATGGGCAGGACGGGTTGGGACAGTGGGGCGGACGGAAGATAGCCATGCAGGAGCCCCCCTGCATGGCTCATGCTAGACACATTCTTTGAAGCACAACCCTCGAAGCAGGGCGGGTTCTCGTGCCCGCGGAACGGACGTCCCGGCCGGCATAAACGCCTGCCGCGCGAGAAGCTACCCCCGGCCGCCCACCTCCGTTGCCTGCGCCATGAATCGCCTAATTCCTTGCCATAACGCTTGATAACTCGACTGATCCAGGCTATACTGTCTACAGATGGTAACAGTGAGCTTGCCTGCCGGCCGCCGCCTCGGGACCGCCTACTTCGCCAAGGAGCTTCCATGAAACCGCTGCGCCCATGCCGCCACGGCGCACCCCTGTTGCTTGCCCTTTCGCTGGCCTTGCTGGGGTCGGTCGGCCCGGCCGACCCGGCCGCCGCCGCCCTGACCCCCAACGGCAAACTCCAGATCGTGCACATGTTCGTCGGGCAGGGGGACGGGGCGGTGATCATGTCGCCCCTGGGCCAGGTGGTGTTCGTGGACGACGGCACCAACGCGAGCAGCAACTGCAACAACAAGACTGTCCCGGCCGTCAACGCCCTCGGCCTCACCCACGCGGATTACCACTTCGCCAGCCACTACCATTCCGACCACATCGACTGCTTCTCGAAGGTGGACGCCATCGTCCACTTCGACCAGGTGTGGGACCGCGGAGGCTCCTACAGCACCGCCAACTACACCGCCTACGTCACCGCCGCCGGCGCCCGCAGGCGCACCATGGCCATCGGACAGGTGTTCACCCTGGACTCGCTCTCGGCACACCCGGTGCGGATCACCTGCGTGAACTACACCAACTCGGGCAGCGACGAGAACTCCAAGAGCGTGGTGCTCCGGATCAACTACGGCAATTTCAGCACGGTGATGGGCGGGGACCTGCAGGGCAGCAGTGGCGGGAGCGGGGTGGACAACGAGACCCCCTACGCGCCGGGGGTGGACACGGTGATGTTCTACAAGGTCCACCACCACGGATCGAAGTGGTCCACCAACAACACCTGGCTGGACCTGATCGCCCCCAAGGCCGCGGTGATCTCGGTGGGTGCCAACACCTATCCGCACCCGACGCAGTCCGCTCTGACGCGGCTCCACAATCACGGTGTGAAGACGTACTGGACCGACCGCGGCGGCACCAGCGGGCTGGACTTCGCAACCCCAGACCCGCTTTGGGACAAGATCGCCTACGGCCACGTGACCATCACCGCCGGCTGGGCCGGCGGCGACACCGCGTGGATCAGCGGGGGCACCGGGGGCGGGGCCTTCCGCGATCCCTACATCATTCCCGGCGCCGCGCCGGTGGTGGCGGTGGACGACGCGGTGGGCAGGCCGCGCGCGCTGCGCGTGCTGGGCAACCCGGTCAGCGCCTCGGCGCGCTTCGCCGTGGGCGTGGTGGGCAGCCCGGTGTCCGAGCTTGCAATCTACTCGGTGGATGGCCGCCAGGTGCGCCGCGTGTTCCACGGCGTGCTGCCCCAGGGGGAGCAGTTGCTCACCTGGGACGGTCGCGACCAATCCGGCGCCCGCGTGGAGTCCGGGGTGTACTTCGCGAGGTTCGTGTCGCGCGACCGCGCGGAAAACGTGAAGTTGCTGGTGTTGAGGTAGGGGGCAGCAGCCCTCCGCTCATGCTCGGGGAGGCGCGCGACGCGACGCCTCCGGGATTTCTCACTATCTCCTGGTGAGGGACGGCCGAAAGGCCGAGGTTTGGTGGGGAGAGTACAACGGAAGGGCCGGCTCGCGAGGGCTGGCCCTTCTCGTGTGGGGGAAGCCCTGGAAAGTGGTGCGGAGGTGAGGCGGCGGTCCCCCTTACCTTGTCGCCGTCTTCGGGTTCGGGTCCTTCGGCAGCCGGTACCACGCCCCATCCAGCGCCGCCATCTCCTCGGCATCCAGTTCCATGTCCACGGCCGCCAGGCTCACGCCCAGCTGTTCCGCCCGGCTGGCGCCGATGATGGCCCCGGTGATCCCTGGCTGCCGCAGCACCCACGCCACCGCCGCTGTGCCGAGGTCCCTGCCGCGCGCGGCGAAGAACTTCGCCAGATCCTCCACGGCATCGAAGTGCCCGGGGCTCCAGTAGCGGTTGCGGTACACCTGCCCGGCCCGGGTCGCTCCCTCGAGCGCGAAGCGCGTTCCCGGCTCCACTTCCTGGCCCTTGCGGTAGCGGTGCGTGAGCAGGCCGCCCGCGAGCGGGTTGTACGGGAAGACCGCGACTTCCTGGTCGCGGCACAGCGGCAGGGTGTCCTGCTCGACGTAGCGGAACAGCGCGTTGTAGCGCGGCTGCTGGACGTCGTAGCGGTGCAGGCCCAGCCTGTCGCTGGCCCACAGCGCGCGCGCGAACTCCCACGCCTGGTAGTTGCTCGCGCCCAGGTAGCGCACCTTGCCGGCGCGCACCAAGCTGTCGAAGGCGTCCATGGTCTCCTCGATCGGCGTGGCGGGGTCCGAAGAGTGCGCGTAGTAGAGGTCGATGAACTCAGTCTGCAGGCGCCGCAGCGAGGCCTCCACGGCGCGCAGGATGTAGCCCCGCGACAGGCCGCCGTCGTTGGGTCCGTCGCCCATGGGCACGCGGCACTTGGTGGCGAGCACCGCCCGGTCGCGGCGGCCGGTGTCCTTCAGCCAGCGGCCCACGATTTCCTCGGTGCGACCCTGCGCGGCGCGCTCCGCGCCCAGAGGGTACATGTCGGCGGTGTCGATGAAGTAGACCCCGGCGTCCCACGCGCGGTCCAGGATGGCCCGCGAGGCGGCCTCGTCGCACTGGTTGCCGAAGGTCATGGTGCCCATGCACAGCCGGGAGACTTTGAGGCCGGTGCGGCCGAGGCGGACGGTGTTCAACTCGCTCCTCCGGGGCGCGGCGCGCCCGACGTTGGGCTTTCGTGGTTCGGGTTGTGCGGCGTGGACGTGGGTACGCCCTGCCGCGGGCCGCGGCGCGGTTCCCCCGGCCGTGAGGCGCCGGGCGACGCCCGCCGCGCGGCATCTCACGCGGCATCTTATCAGGATTCCCGCGGGCGGGGCGGAGCGTGTAGAGTTGGGGGCGGTTCCTTGAGTCCGCCGGCCCCATCGAAGGGAGATGCATGAGACGTTGCGCGATCCTGCTCCTCGGCCTGCTCGCATGCGCGGGGTGTGGTTCCACCACGGAGCCCAACACGGGCCTGCCACCGTCCGTGGCGGGCGCGTACCTGGGCGTGGTGGTGTTCTTCCCGCAGCCCGGCGCCATCGCAGGCGACACGCTGGAGGCAGCGGTGGACCTCGCCCAGGCGGGAGCCACCGTCACGGGCTCGTGGCGTGCGTGGGCGCCCACGGGCACGGACTCGGTGTGGGGCAGCGTGGACGGCGCCCGGCTGGTGCGCCGCGCCGGCGCCACGCCGGCCTCGGACTCCGTGTGGCACGCGACCGGCACGCTGACCGTGGCGCGCGGCTCGTGCGCGGGCTCGTTCACCGTGGACCTGGAGGTGGTGCCGGTCTCCGCCACCCCGGCGCGCTGGATGCTCGACGGCACGTGCCAGGGCGCCGCCGCGTGCTTCCGGGGCGGCGGCGCGCAGAGCGGCGAGTGGACGGTGGTCCAGGGCGCGGGCGCCCCGGGGCCCGGCCCGCTCGCGGGATCCGGCCGCGGGGCCCGGCCGTGAGCCGCCCGGACGCCGGCCTGCTGCGGCTGCTGCTCGCCCCCGCGGTGTTCGTGAGCGGCGCGGTGGTGATGGTGCTGGAGATCCTGGGCACGCGACTGGTGGGCCCGGTGTACGGCACCAATCTCTACGTGTGGTCCGCGCTGATCGCGGTGACGCTGGTCTCGCTCTCGGCCGGCTACTGGCTGGGCGGGTGGATCTCGGACCGCCGGCCCGATCCCGCCCTCTTCTTCCTGCTCTTCGAGGTCGCCGCGCTGCTGATCGTGCTGGTGCCGCTGCTGCGCGAGCCGGTGTTCGGGCTGACGCGCCCCATGGGCCTGCGCGGCGGCGCGCTGCTGTCGGCGGCGCTGTTTCTCTTCGCGCCGCTGCTGGTGCTGGGCACCCTCTCGCCGTTCGCGGTGCGCCTGGCGGCCCAGGTGGTGGAGGAGGTGGGGCGCACCGCCGGGCGGCTGTACGCGGTGTCCACGGCCGGCAGCCTCGTGGGCACGCTGCTGGCCGGTTTCGTGCTGATTCCGCAGTTTCGCGTGCGCACGGTGTTCTTCGGCGCGGCCGCGGTGCTGCTGCTGCCGGCGCTGGTGTACCAGGCGGCCGCGGCGCGGCGCGGACTCGCGGCGGCCGCGGTGGTGGCGGCGGTGTTGACGTTCGGCGCGCTGCGCCCGCCCGCGGGCTCGCGGAACGTGGCCTCGGTGCGCGAGTCCGCGTACTGCCAGGTAAAGGTGGTCCAGGGCGGCAACTTCCGCGCCATGCTGCTGAACGGCGCCACCCAGACGATGGTGGACCCGGCCACCGGCCGCGGGTTGTTCACCTATCCCTATCTCATGGCGGACGCCGCCTGGCGCGCCGCCCCGGGGGGCCGCCGGGCCCTGATCGTGGGTCTGGGGGGCGGGCTGCTGCCCTCGCTGCTGGAATCGTGGGGCGCGCGCAGCAGGGTGGTGGAAATCGACCCCGCGGTGGTGGACGCGGCGAAGGCCTGGTTCGCTTTCGATCCCGCGCGCTCGGACCTGGTGGTGGCCGACGGCCGGCGCGTGCTGGTCGAGGACACCGCGCGCTACGACTACATCCTCCTGGACGCCTTTGCCGGCGAGCAGGTGCCCATCCACATGCTGACCCGCGAGATGATGGCGGTGGTGGACCGG
>JACRLI010000012.1:0-60521 GCA_016235265.1 Candidatus Eisenbacteria bacterium | reverse complement strand
GGTGGTGGACCGGCGGCTGGCTCCCGGGGGCGTGGTGGTGCTCAACTACGTGGGCTACCGGGAAGGTCCCCGCGGGCGGCCGCTGCGCTCGGTGGCGCGCACCATCGCCGCCACGTTTCCGTGGATCCGGGTGCTCCCCTGCGGCACCGCGGGGGAGTACGGCGGGAACATCCTGGTCGCGGGCCGGGCCCCGGTTTCCCTGGAGACCGGAGCGCGGCCCTTCGCCGTCTCGGCGGAGGTGGACAGCGAGCTGGCGGCCTCCAAGCCCCTAGCCCTGGCCGGTCCCTCGACGCTGCTCACCGACGACTACAACCCCCTGGACCTCTGGGCGCTCGCCGGCCACGAAGAGTGGCGCCGCGAGGCACTGGCCTGGATGCCCTGGGACGTCACCCTGGCGGAGTGACCCCCGGACACTTCCCGCGCGCGATTGCATCCAACAGCTAAGAATGGATTCCCGCGGCCGAGGCCTGTTCGAGCCGACCCAGCCGGTCGGGGTGGAAACGGTTACAATTTCGATTGGACTCGTAACTATTTGTACATAAACAAGTTGAAATCATGGACGGATGACTTTCTTGGTTCGGGGCTTGATTTTGAATGGTACCAAAGGCTACCATTCGGGTAGACTTTAGCGGTCATTCAGTACGCCTACGACAGGCAGATGTGCCCGCCCTGAGCCGACAATCAGGGCAGACGTTCCCAGGGAAATCGGTGGGCCCCTATCCCAGGGCGCGGCATGCGGGGAGCATGATCCCCGGCAGGCCAAGGGCGGCGCAGGGCGCGCCCCCACCCGCAAAGGAGTGAATTTGAGCCAGACCCTCGAACCCGGCAGTTATACGTCCCCCGAGCTGGGTCACAAGGAACTTCTCCGCTGGTACGGGCTGATGTTCACCGCCCGCCGCATCGACGAGCAGGCTCCCAACTATCTCAAGCTCGGCCTCGGCTGGTCCTACCATGCGCCCTGCTCGGGGCATGAGGGCATTCAGCTGGCGGCGGGCGTGGTGTTCCGGCCCCGCAGGGACTTCCTGTTCCCGTACTACCGGGACATGCAGCTGGCACTGGCGGCGGGCATCAGCGAGGAGGAGATCTTCCTCAACGGCATGAGCAAGCAGGCCGACGTGGCCTCCGGCGGCCGTCACATGAGCAACCACTTCGCCAAGCCGGAGCTGAACATCCAGAACGTCAGCAGCTGCACCGGCAATCACCTGCTGCACGCCGCGGGGCTGGGCCGCGCGGTGAAGCTCTACGACGACGACGCCATCGTCTACTGCAGCATGGGCGAGTCCGCGCTCAGCGAGGGGTACTGCTACGAGGCCCTGCTGGGGATCAGCCGCGAAAAGCTGCCGGTGATCCTGGTGGCGCAGGACAACGGCTATGGCATCTCCGTGCCCAAGCGCGACCAGTCCGCCAACGCCCGGATCGCCGAGAACTTCCGCGGGCTGCCCAATCTCGAGATCATCTACTGCGACGGCACCGATCCCGTGGACAGCCACAGGGCCATGCAGAAGGCCATCGCATTCGTGCGCGCGAAGAAGGGCGGGGCCATCGTGTACGCCGACTGCGTGCGCATCGGCGCCCACAGCAACTCGGACAACCACCTCCTGTACCGCGACGAGCGCGAGCTGGCGGCCGCGCACGCGCGCGACCCGCTGCCGCGCTTTCGCAGGCACCTGCTGGAGTCCGCGGGTATTCCCGTGTCGGAAGTGGAGCGGATCGAGGCCCAGGTGAAGACCGCCGTGGATGGCGCCGCCGAGCGGGCCCGCGCCGCTGCCGCGCCCGATCCCGCGGGCATCTTCGACTTCGTGCTGCCGCCCGCGGCCGACAGCCCCGGCTACCCCGACGGCACCAATCCCGCCGGCCTGGGCGAGAAGCGCACCTTCCGCGAGGCCATCAACGGGGTGCTCCACGACGAGTTCCGGCGCAACCCGCACACCTTCCTGTGGGGCCAGGACATGGCCAACAAGGAGAAGGAAGGCATCTTTCTGGTCACCAAGGGCATGCAGAAGGAGTTCGGGGCCCGGCGCGTGTTCAACGCGCCCCTGGCCGAGGACTTCATCGTCGGCACCGCCAACGGTTTCTCGCGTTACCGGAAGGACATCCGCGTGGTGGTGGAGGGCGCGGAGTTCGCCGACTACTTCTGGCCCGCCATGGAGCAGCTGATCGAGTGCACGCACGACTACTGGCGCAGCAACGGGCAGTTCGCGCCCAACATGGTGATCCGGCTGGCCTCCGGGGGCTACATCGGCGGCGGCCTGTACCACAGCCAGAATCTCGAGGGCACCTTCACCACGCTGCCCGGTGTGCGCGTGGTGATGCCGGCCTTCGCCGACGACGCCGCCGGCCTGCTGCGCACCGCGTTGCGCTCCGAGGGCCCGACGCTGTTCCTGGAGCCCAAGTTCCTGTACAACCAGCCCTTCACCCGCTGCCCCGTGCCGGAGGACTTCACCGTGCCGTTCGGCCGCGCCCGGGTGCGCCGCGAGGGCACCGACCTGAGCGTGGTGGCCTACGGCACCGTGGTTCACTTCGCCCTGGAAGCCGCGAAGAAGCTGGCCGGGGAGGGGGTGTCGGTGGAGGTGCTGGACCTGCGCTCGCTGCAGCCGCTGGACGAGGAAGCCGTGCTGACCACGGCCCGCAAGACCGGCCGGGTGCTGGTGGCCCACGAGGACAAGGTCTTCGGCGGCTTCGGGGGCGAGCTGGCCGCGCTGGTGGCCTCCCGCGCGTTCGAGTACCTGGACGCCCCGGTGGAGCGGGTCGGCTCGACCTTCACGCCCGTGGGCTTCAACCGGATCCTGGAAGCCGCCGTGCTGCCCTCGGAGGCGAAGCTGCTGCAGGCGATGCGAAAGGTGCTCTCGTACTAGCCGCCGGCGCGCGACGCCGGTTTCGCGGTCCCGGTTTTCCGGGCCGGAACCCGCTGCCACGGCGAAGTTTCCCGAATACCTGAGACTGGCCGCGCATCCAATCCCGTGACTGGCCGTGATCCCCGCGACGGACGCCGCCCCCGGCGGCGCCCCGTTCCCGGTCGCCCGCGCGCGCTGGCTTCTGCCGTCCGTGGCTGATCCCGGGCATGATCCAAGTCCCTAGCTGGTCCCGAGCGACGCGTACGGAGACGGCCTTGTTCCTGGCGAAGACCCCTGTTGTCCCCGTTGCCCCCGTTGCCCTTGCGGTCCTGGCTGCCGCGGTCCTGGCGGTCGGCTGCTCGCGCACCCCCGGGCCGGGGCTGGCGCGTGGCACGCAGATCTACGACACCTGCGTGCCCTGCCACGGGCCCCGCGGCCTCGGCAACCCCACCATCGGCGCTCCCGAGATCGCAGGCCTCCCGAAGTGGTACCTGGTGGCCCAGCTGGGCAAGTTCAAAGGCGGCCTCCGCGGCACGCATCCCGACGATGCGGAGGGCGCGCGCATGCGCCCCATGGCCCGCTCGCTGTACCGGCCGGGCGACCTGGAGTCCGTGGCCCAGTACGTGGAGACGCTCCGGCCTGCCCGCCCCGCCGCCAGCCTGGCGGGAGGCAACGTCGCAGCGGGCCAGGCGCGCTTCAACGCGGTGTGCATCGCCTGCCACGGTGCCGCGGCCGCCGGCAACCAGGCGCTGGGGGCGCCGCCGCTGAACCGCCAGGCCGACTGGTACATGTTCAGCCAGCTCTCCAAATTCCGCAGCGGGCTGCGCGGCGCGCACCCGCAGGACGCGACCGGCATGCAGATGGCCGCGATGGCGAAGTCGCTGCCCGACACCACGGCGATGAAGGACGTGATCGCCTACATCCGCACCCTCCAGCCGTAACGTGGGAGACTTCCAGATGGCGAAGGCGACCGAGGAGCGCGACGACGACTGGGGCGACTGGCTGGGTGGGAAGACGTTTCTCTGGACGTTGATTGGCGCGGGGCTGTTCGCGGCCGCCGTGTTCCTGTTCATTCTCTGAAGCCCGGGACCCGCCCATGATCGAGCACTACATTCCGAGCCTCTCGACCTACTCCAGCGACGTGGACCAGCTGGTGTGGCTGGTCACGATCCTGGTGGGCTTCTGGTTCGTGGCCGCCGAGGTGATGTTCTTCTGGCTGATCTGGCGTTTCCGCGCCCGGGCCGGCGTGGCGGCGCAGTACGTGACCGGCAAGGAGAAGCGGCTCAAGCGCTGGATCAACGTCCCGCACACGCTGATCCTGGTGTGCGACGTGCTCATCATCGTGGCCGCCATCCGCGTCTGGTACAAGGTGAAGCAGACGCTCCCGCCGGCCGACGAGACGGTGCGCGTGATCAGCCAGCAGTGGACCTGGACGTTCCAGCAGCCCGGTCCCGACGGCCGGCTCGACACCCCGGACGACATCTTCTCGGCCGACACGCTGCACGTGCCCGTGAACCGGACGGTGCACTTCCAGCTGGAGTCGAAGGACGTGCTGCACAGCTTCTTCGTGCCGGTGTTCCGGCTGAAGCAGGATGCCGTGCCCGGGCGCGTGATCACCGGCTGGTTCCGGGCCACCCGCACCGGGGTCCACGACATCCGCTGCTCGCAGATCTGCGGCGTGGCGCACGGGATCATGAGCGCCGAGATCGAGATCCAGTCGCAGGAGCAGCATGCCGCGTGGATGCGCTCCCACGCCGGCACGCCCATCGGGGCGTTCCATGCCGGCGCCGGGGGCGCCGCGCCCGCTCCTGCCGGCACGACCACCGCGGACGCGCCGCGGGCCGCGCTGGCGGCCGCCGCCGCGGCCGCCGACACCAGGAACTGACGGGGAGACGATGGCCAGCCACGCAATCGAAGCGGCCCACGGGGCCGGGCACGCCGCCCACCACGGGGAGTCCTTCTTCCGGAAGTACCTGTGGTCCACGGACCACAAGACCATCGCCTTCCAGTACATGTTCACCGGCATGGCGATGGCCCTGCTGGGCGCCTTCTTCGCCTACGTGTTCCGCATGCAGCTGGCCTTCCCCGGAAACGCGGTGCCCTTCTTCGGGCACGTCTCGCCGGGCAAGTACAACGCGCTGGTGACCAATCACGGCAGCATCATGATCTTCTGGGTGGCCATGCCGGTGCTGATCGCGGGCTTCGGCAACTACCTGATCCCGTTGATGTGCGGCTGCGACGACATGGTCTTCCCCCGGATCAACCGCCTCAGCTACCAGGTGTTCCTGCTCAGCGCGCTGGTGCTGCTGGCGTCCCTGTTCATGCCGGACGGTGGTTTCGGCGGCGCGTGGACGGCCTACCCGCCGCTGTCGGCGTCCGCCAAGTACAACCTGACCCCGCAGGGGGCCAGCATGTGGGTCATCGCGGTGGCGCTGGAGTTCGTGGCGTTCCTGCTGGGGGGGATCAACTTCATCGTCACCGCCATGAATGCCCGCGCCCCCGGCATGAAGGCCTTCGACGTGCCGCTGGTGGTGTGGATGATCGTGGTGGCCACGCTGCTGTTCATGGCCTCGGTGGGCCCGCTGATCGCCGGCGCGGTGATGCTGCTGTTCGACCAGTTGCTGGGCACGGGGTTCTTCAATCCCACGCGCGGGGGCGACCCCATCCTGTGGCAGCACCTGTTCTGGTTCTTCGGCCACCCCGAGGTGTACGTGGTGCTGCTGCCGGCGATGGGGATCGTGGCCGAGGTGATCACCGTGTTCTCGCGCAAGAAGATGTTCGCCTACAAGACGGTCATCTACACGGTCATCGCCACCGGGATCCTGAGTTTCTTCGTGTGGGCCCACCACCAGTTCGTGGCCGGGATCGACCCGCGCATGGCCAACGTGTTCACCGTGACCACGGTGCTGATCTCCATCCCGATCGCCGAAATGTGCTTCCTGTACATCGCCACGCTCTACGGCGGCTCCATCCGGTTTGCGACCCCGATGCTGTGGGCGCTGGGCTTCCTGGCGGAGTTCCTGATCGGCGGCGCGACGGGGATCTACCTGGGTGCCAGCGGCGCGGACATCTTCTTCCACGACACCTACTTCGTGATCGCCCACTTCCACTACACGTTCTTCCCCATCGCGATCATCGCGGTGTTCGCGGGGATCACATTCTGGTTCCCGAAGATGTTCGGGCGGATGATGAACGAGACCCTGGGCAAGATCCATTTCTGGGGCACCATCATCCCGTTCAACTTCATCTTCATCCCGATGTTCATGGTGGGGCTCAACGGCGAGCACCGGCGCATCTACGACTACACCCACTTCCCGGAGCTGGCCACGCCCGCCATGCAGGCGTTGCGCACCACCTCGACCATCGCGCTGGTGGTGATGCTGCTGTTCCAGTTCATCTTCATCTACAACTTCCTGGTGAGCATGCGCCGCGGAAGGAAGGCCGGCGCCAACCCCTGGAAGTCGAACACGCTGGAGTGGAGCGCGGAGTCGCCGCCGCCGCACGGCAACTGGGCGGAGCTGCCCGTCTGCCACCGCGGTCCGTACGAGTACAGCGTCCCGGGCCGGGAGAAGGACTACTGGCCCCAGCACGAGAAGGCCTGAGGAGAGAGCCCAAGTGAGCGCGAAGACGATCGCCGCCACCCGGAGCGCCATGGGGATGCCCACCGGCCGGCTGGCCGTGTGGTGGGTGCTGGTATCGGAGATCGTGGTGTTCGGGGGCGTGCTGGTCTCCTACATCATGAACCGGCTCGGTCACGTCGAGTGGGCGGAGCAGGCATCGCATACCAACACCTGGGCGGGCGCGTTCAACACGCTGGTGCTGCTGAGCTCCAGCCTGTCCGCGGTGCTGGCGCACCAGGCGGCGGAGCGGCGGGACGGCCCGCGCGCGGCGCGCCTGCTGCGGCTCACCATCCTGGGCGGGCTGGTGTTCCTGGTGGTGAAGTCGTTCGAGTGGGCCCACGAGATCCGCGAGGGCTTCACCATCCAGTCCGGCGGGTTCTGGTCGTACTACTACACCGCCGCCGGGCTGCACGCATTCCACGTGATCGCCGGCATGGCCCTGATGGGGTGGGTGGCGGCATCGGCTGCGAGGAACCAGGACCTGCACCGCGTCGAAAACGTGGGCATCTACTGGCACTTCGTGGACGTGGTGTGGATCTTCCTGTTCCCGCTGCTGTACATCGCGAAGTAGGAGGGAGACGGGCATGTCGTCGCATGTGGAGACGCGCCGGGCCGGGGACGGGGAGGAAGACCGCGCCCGCCACGGCCAGGAGCCGCACGCGGGCCCCGCGGGGGCGCACCCCACCAACTACGTGAAGGTCTGGGCGCTGCTGGTGGGGCTGCTGGTGGTCAGCGTGATCGGGCCCATGACCGGGATCCGGGTGGTGATGCTGATCGCCGCCTTCGGCGTGGCGCTGGTGAAGGCCTACATCGTGGCCCGGAAGTTCATGCACCTCGACGTGCAGAAGCCCGTGGTCCACTGGGCGCTGGGGATCGCGCTGGTGTTCATGGTGCTGCTGTTCGCCGGGGTGGCCCCGGACGCCATGAAGCACAGCGGCCAGCACTGGCACAAGACGTACGTGGCGCCGGCCGCCGGCGCGGGCGGGGAAGCCCATGGCCAGCGCGGCCACTGAGCGCCTGGGCGCGCCACCGGCCCCGCGCCGCGGCTTCACCAGCCATGGCGTGTTCGGCATGGCGCTGTTCGTATTCTCCGAGGTGATGCTCTTCACCGCGTTCATCAGCGCGTTCCTGATCGTGCGCGGCGGCACCGCCCCCGGGGCGTGGCCCCCCGCGGGCCAGCCGCGGCTGCCTTTCGCGCAGACCGCGGTGCACACGCTGGCGCTGCTGGCGAGCGGGGTGGCGCTGTGGCTCGCGGCCCGCTCCGGCGGGCGTCGCGCCACGGTGGCGTCGGGCGGCCCGATGCTGGCGGCGCTGGCGCTGGGCGCGTACTTCGTGGCGGCGCAGGGCGTGGAATGGGCGGCGCTGCTGCGCGAAGGCCTGACGCTCACCTCCAGCCAGGCCGGCGCCTTCTTCTACGTGATCGTGGGCGCGCACGCGCTGCACGCGCTGGCGGCGCTCGCGGCGCTGGCGCTCTGCTGGGCCCGCCTGCGCGCCGGAAGGCTCACTCCGGGCGTGTTCGGGGCCACGCGGCTGTTCTGGAACTTCGTGGTGCTGATGTGGCCGGTCCTCTACCTGGTGGTGTACCGGTGAGGCGGGGGATCTGCGGGCTGACCGTGCCGGCCGCGGCCGTGGGACTGCCCGGCCTCGCGCGCGCCTGCGCGGTGTGCGGCGCGGGCGCCGGTCCCGGGCAGGCTGCATTCTTCTGGACCACCGTGCTGCTCTCGCTGCTGCCCCTGGCGATGCTGGCCGCGGGCCTGCTCTACCTGCGCCGCGCCGTCCGCCGGCACCTGCCGGACGAGTTCGCGGACCCGGACGAGGCGCGCTTCACTCCTCCCGCACCGGCACCCTGACCCTCCGCACCTTCTCCTTCGCGAAGTACAGCCTCACGTCGAGCGTGTCGCCCGCGGTCAGCGGCTTCGCGAGGCCCACCAGCATGACGTGGTCTCCGCCGGGCCGGAAATCCACCGGCACGCCCGCCGGCAGCGGCACCGCATCCACCCGGACCATGGACATCTCCCCGCCCGCCTCCCGCAGCGTCCGGTGCAACTGCGCGGCCGCGGCCACGCCGGGCTCCACGCTCACCGCGCGCAGCGTGTCTCCCTCGTCGGAACGCAACGCCAGGTACACGGCGGCGGCGGTCGCGCCCGCGGGCGTGGCGCGGGCCCACGGGCCCGACACCTCCGGACCGGCTTCCGCGGGCCTGCCCGCCTGCTCGCCCAGCAGCACCCGGATGTCGTGCGCCAGGTCGGCGGGTTTCGTGCCGAACTCCCACACCACCACCACGCGCCCGCCCGAATCCACAAGGTAGCTGCTGGCGGTGTGGCTCACGTCCACCTGCCCGCCCGGCTGGCGGGTCACGCTGGACGTGGCTCCGAAGACCGTCTCCGCGAGGGCCAGCTGTTCCTGGGTCTCCGGGACCAGCGCGTGGGCGCTGTCCACGAAGGACGCCAGGTAGCGCGCGAGGACGTCGCCGGAATCGCGCGCCGCGTCCACCGTCACCATGGCCACTTCCACGCGCGCCGCGTCGCCACCCAGCATGGCCAGGGCCTTGCGCAGGCTGCCCAGCGTGGCGGGGCAAATGTCGGGGCAGGTGGCGTAGCCGAAGAACACGTACAGCACGTGCCCGGGGGAGGCCCGGAAGGCGAAGGGCCGTGCGGGGGCGCTGCCGCGCCGCTCCTGCACGCTGACGTGGCCCACGAACCCGCCCTGCGCGGGGCGCGAGCCCTTGAGCTGGGAGCCGCCCCGCGGCCCGCAGCCAGGGAGAGCCGCCGCCGCCATCAGTGCGAGCGCGACCGAAACGGGCATCCATCGCGCCCGCCCCACGCGCCTCCCGACCCGCCCGATCACCCCGCGATCCTCCGGGCGAGGCGCACCAGCATCTCCACGCCGATCTGCATGGCGCGCTCGTCCACGTCGAAGCGCGGGTGGTGGTGCCCGTACACGAGATTCCGCTCCGCGTTGCGCGAGCCCACCGCGAAGAAGCATCCGGGCACACGCTGCAGGAACGATGAGAAGTCCTCGCCGCCCATGGTGCGCACGTCGTCGCGCACGTTGCCGGCCCCCACGACCTCCACCGCCACCTCCCGCGCCAGCGCCGCCATGGCGGGATCATTCACGGTGGGCTGGTGGGTGCGGTTGTAGGTGATCTCCGCCTCGCAGCCCATCGCCGCGGCCACGCCCTTCACCACGCGTTCGAAGTGCCCGGGAAGCGCGGCCCACAGGCCGGTGTCCATCACCCGCACCGTCCCGTTCATCCACGCGGTTTCGGGCACGATGTTGAAGGCCGAGCCGGCGCGCAGCTGCGTCACGCTCACCACCGCACCCAGGAAGGGATCGGTGTTGCGGCTGACCACGGACTGCAGCGCCGTGATCGCCTGCGCCGCCGCCAGCACCGGGTCGCGCCCCAGGTGCGGCGCGGCGGCGTGGCAGCCCACGCCCCGGAAGGTGACGCTGAATTCGTCCACGGCGGCCATGAACGGCCCCGGCGTGACGGCCACGATGCCGTAGTCGAGATCCTGCCACACGTGGTAGCCGAACGCGGCCTCGGGCGCGGGGCCCTCGAGCACGCCGTCGCGGATCATCTCGTTCGCCCCGGAGAAGCCCTCCTCGGCCGGCTGGAAGCAGAGTTTCACGGTGCCCTTGAGGCCGGGCTCCCCGCGCTTCAGGGCGCGCGCCGCCGCCAGCAGCGAGGCGGTGTGGCAGTCGTGTCCACAGGCGTGCATCCGCCCGTCGTGGACCGAGCGGTAGGGAACGTCGTTCTCCTCCTGGATCGGCAGCGCGTCCATGTCCGCCCGGAGCAGCACCGTGCGGCCTGCGTCGCCGGCCGAGGCGCCGCGCCCCACCAGCCCCACGATGCCGGTGCGTGCCAGGCCGGTCCGGTGCGGCACGCCGATCTCACCCAGCCGTTTCGAGACCACACCGGAAGTGCGGACTTCCTCGAACGCAGTCTCGGGATGGCGATGGAGGTCGCGGCGGGTGGCGACGAGTTCCTCGATGTCGGCCGGGGTGAGGGTGCGGATGTCCGGGCTCACGGGCTTGTTCTCCTGGGTGAATGGGACGGTCCTGGCCATGGAATCCGGGGAAACAGGCGGCCGGGCGCCCCGGGCGCGCGCGTCCCATTTTGCGGCATCCGCGGCCGGGGCGCCACACGCGTCGCGGAGTGTGCCCCGGGGCGTCTTGGAGCGGGTCGCCCGGCGTTCCGGGGGCGGGTGGGGGGGCCGGGACCGGCCGCACGGGAATGCGCCTCCGGGGGCGCATCCCCTCGTGCTTTCATGAACTATTGATGTTTCATTGCACCATTGCCGATGAAGCGGGTGAGAACTTGACCTGTCTCGCGGCCGTTGCTGCCACCCACCCCGGAGCGGGGTATGCGACATTTCCGGCGGCCGCCCCTGGAGGGACCATGACGGGTGAGCAGATCTGCCTCCAACTGGACACGTTTGTGGCCTCCGGCGCCGAGTTTCACGACGTCCTGGAAGCGGCCGTGCGCCTGCTCCACGAATCCGACAGCCGCTTTCACTGGACCGGCATCTACGAGCTGTTCCCCGACCAGGTGCTGAGGCTGGGCCCGTTCATCGGCGCGCCCACCGACCACTGCTTCATCGCGGTGGGCCGGGGGGTGTGCGGGACGGCCGTGGCCGAGGGGCGGAACATGAACATCCCCGACGTGCGCCGGCAGGAAAACTACCTGGCGTGCAGCAGCGAGACGCGCTCCGAGCTCGTGGT
Source organism: Candidatus Eisenbacteria bacterium (assembly GCA_016235265.1). NCBI lineage: Bacteria > Candidatus Eiseniibacteriota > Candidatus Eiseniibacteriota bacterium. Next base: position 49,342 of record JACRLI010000012.1, on the reverse strand, counting down.
GCTGATCCGGAGCGGCGAGTGGATCCACGCGCAGGTGGACATTGACAGCCACGAGGTGGACGCCTTCGGCCCCGAGGCCGTGGCCCGCGTGGAGCGCGTCGCCGACTGGCTGGCGATCCTGTACAGCCGCCAGGGCATGGAAAAGGAGCGCTGATCCCGGAATGACTCCGACCCCGCCGACCTCCGGCGCCCCCGCGGGCATGCAAGACGCGCTGGGCGCCTTCCTGGGAGCGGCATCCCTGGCGGAGGGCGCGCGCGCGCTGGCGCGGCTCCTGAGCGAGACCTCGGGGCTGCCCGTGGCGCTGGCGCTCCCCGGCGAGGAGGGTTCCGCCGGCGTGGACTCCTACGGCAGCGACTCCGGGCTTCCTTCCGAGTGCGCCTTCGACCGCCTTGCGCGCCTGGCCGAGTGGGCCCTGCAGGGCTACGAGGACATGGGCCTGCTGCGCGACGGGCTGGGCGAGGACGCGGGCGACGCCGCCGTGGCCGCCGTGCCGCTGCTGGAGCAGGGCGTGGCCGTGGCGGCCGTGGCGTTGCCGCGGCAACAGCGGGCCGCGCTTCCTGGCGGCCCGGAATCGCTCGCGTGGCTCGGTCACATCGTGGCCACCCGGCGGGACCGCGGCCGCGCCGCCGCGGACGCCACGGCCACGGAGCGTCAGCACCAGCGCCGCTTCCGGACCATGGACGCACAGCTGCGCCTGCTGGACCGCGAGCGCCAGAAGTTCCAGGCGTTGGTGAAGCGTTCGGACGCGGCGGTGATGGTGCTGGGCTCCGACCTCAAGATCCGCTGGGTCAACCGGGAGATGGGCCGCATCCACCTCGGGGACGCCCGGCCCGAGAGCGAGCTTCACGGGAGCGTCTGTTGCGACGTGTGCCGGCAGGGCAACGGCAGCTGCACGGAGTGCCCGGTCCGCGCGGCCCTGGGCGGCGCGCCGATCGCGCACGGCGAGTTCAAGCGGGTCATCAACGGCGTGCCCCGCCAGCTCTACGTCACCGCCCAGCCCATCCGCGGGCCCGAGGGTGGCGTGGAGGAGGTCCTGGTGACCATGCAGGACCTGACCGGCCTGGACATCCTGCGCCGCTCCGAGGCCCGCATGCGGCAGCTATTCGATGGCAGCGTGGACTCCATCCTCATGGTGGAGCCGAGCACCCTGCGCATCGTCCTGGCCAACGCCACCGCGTGCCGCACCCTCTCCGCCGGGGAGGACCTGGGCGCCCTGGGTCTCGACGCGCTGTTCTCCGTTCCCGAGCTGGGCCGCGTGCGCGCCTACCTGGACGCGCTGCTGGCCGGACGCCCGGCGGGCGGGGCGGACTTCGAGGTCCGGGCCCCCCGGGGGCCCATCCTGTGCAACGTCGTGGCCACGCCCTTCGACCTGGATGGCACGGAGGTGCTCATGGTGCAGATGCGGGATGTGACCGCCGTGCGGCGCCTGGAGCGGGAGCTCGTCCACGCGGACCGGTTGGCGAGCCTGGGGACCATGAGTGCCGGCATAGCCCACGAGTTCAAGAACCGGCTGGCACCGCTGCGCGGGCTGGCGCAGCTGGTGGCCTCCGGCGCCGGGGATCCCGACCGGGTGGAACGCTATGTTCCGCGCCTGCTCGAGGAGCTGGACCGCCTCGCCCGGCTGGTGCGCGACGTGCTCGACGCCGCGCGCCCGCAGGAGGCGCGGCGGGAGCGCTGCGACCTGCGCAGCCTGGTGCTGGGGCACGTGGAGGAATTCCGTCACGAGTGTGCCGACGCGCTGCACGCCCAGGGTGTGCGGGTGCTCGACTCGGTCGAGGGGGAGAGGCCGGAAGTGGTGGCCGTGGATGCCGAGCAGCTGCGGGTGGTGTTCCAGAACCTGCTCAAGAACGCCCTGGAAGCCTGCCCCGAGGGCGGCGAGATCCGGGTGGAAGTGAAGGCGGAGGGCGGCAGGGTGACGGCGACAGTCGCGGACACCGGCTGCGGCATGGACGCGCGCGTGCGCGAGCGCATCCTCGAGCCGTTCTTCACCACCAAGGGCGCCCGGGGCACGGGGCTGGGAATGTGCATCGTGAAGTCCCTGGTGGAGGCCAATGACGGGGTGCTGGAGATCCACAGCGAGCCGGGCCGGGGCACCGAGATCAGCGTCACGCTGGGCGAGGTGGGGACATCCGGGAACCGATCCCCCGGGCTGCAGACGTCCGGGGACGAGGAACGACGCGAGGAAGCCGCGTGAAGGGTGCGATCCTGGTCGTGGACGACGAACCGGGAATCCGGTTCGTGTACGAGGAATACCTGGGTGACCTGGGCTTCGAGGTTCACGCGGTGGGCGACGGTGTGTCCGCCCTGCGTGAGGCCGAGGCTTGCCGGCCGGTCCTGGCTCTCGTGGACATGAACCTGCCGGACATGGGCGGACTGGAAGTGATCCGAAGGCTGCGCGAGACCCACAGCGGGATGGCCGTGGTGGTGATCAGCGCCAACCCGCCCGAGCGGCACCTCGCCGAGCTGGCGAGCCTGCGCGTGGACGGGGCGCTGGAGAAACCCGTGGAACTGGAGCAGCTCGGAGAGGTGGCGCGGCGCTTCGCCGCCTGATGCGGCCGGCCTCGCCGGCCTGGAACGCCCGGCCATGGCCTGCCGGGAATCGCATTCAGGATGCGCCGCAGGCGCGCCGATCATACCCATGGAACGCCCCCACGATTCCGGGTAGTCCGCCGCGCTCGCGCCGGACCAGCCCGGCCCAGGAGCAAGCATGCCTTCGCAGAACCTCTCCAAGGAGGAGCTGATCCAGCGGGTAGGGGAGCTTCCGCCCCTGCCGCAGACGCTCATGCGGGTGTGGCAGGTCGTGGACAATCCCGCGGCGGATTCGCACACCCTGGCCCAGGCGGTGTCCGCGGACCCGCCCCTGGTGGCCAACCTGCTCCGGATCGCGAACTCCGCCACCTACGGCCGCATGCGCTCCGTGAACTCGATCTCCGACGCCATCACCCTCCTCGGGTTCAACGTGATCAAGAAGATGTGCATGGGCATCATGGTGCACGTCGGCCTGCTCTCGCAGGACAAGGGGACCTCCAACTTCGATCGCGTGCTCTTCTGGCGCCACTGTGTCGGCACGGGGCTCACGGCCGAGATCCTGGCCGAGATGCTCCATCTGCCGCTCGCGCCCACGACATTCTCCCACGGGCTGCTGCACGACCTGGGGCTCCTGGTGCTCGATCGGCACCTGTCCCACGAGCTGGAGGAAATCCTGGGGGTGTACGAGGCGACCGAGGGGGACTGCACCCTTTTCGAGATCGAGCAGGAGCTCCTGGGCCTGAACCACGCCCAGCTGGGAGCCGAGCTGGCGCTGCAGTGGGGCTTTCCGCAGAGCCTGGTGGATGTCGCGGCGAACCACCACCACCCGCGCATCACCGCCGACACGACGATGGAGTGCATCGTGCACCTGGCCTGCGCCATGACCGACCAGCAGCAGCTGTGCCGCTGCGACCAGGCCGAAGCGGTGTTCGAGGACGCCCGGCGCTTCCTGGGGCTGGGCCACGGGCAGCTGCACGAGGCCCGCGAGACCATGAGCCGGCGCCTCATGCCTCTGGCCGAGGCATTCTCGATCTGAGCCGCCGGGGCGCCCCTGCGCCAGCCAGTTGACCCGCTGTTCTCGAGGCCCCGGGGTCGCCACCCCGGGGCCTCGCCTCGTCCGCGCATCCTGGTTTGACCGGTGCCGTCCCCCGTGGCACAGTCTCCGTCCGGACCCCGCCCGTTCGCCCGCCGACCGCGCTCCCGACCGCGCTTCCGGCCCGACTGATTTCCGAAAGGGGATTTCAGGATGCGTTTCCGTGCCCTGCCGAGCCGCCTGCTCCTGTGTGCCTTTGCCTGCGCGTTCGCATGGGGCCTCGCCCCGGCCGCGCCCGCCGGCTCCGCTCCCGCCACAGCTTCGCCGGAGGTTCCCGCCGCCGCCCCGGGATCCGCCGCGCGGGGGCTCGACCCGGCCAACCTCGACCCGTCGGTCTCCCCGGCGGCGGACTTCAACCTCTACGCCAACGGCAGCTGGATGAAGCGCACCCGGTTGCCGGCCTCGTACGGCCGGTACGGCGGGTTCACCGAGCTGGCCGACCGCAACCAGGCGGTCCTGCACCGCCTGCTGGAGGAGATCCTCGCGGATGCGAATGCCGCCCCGGGGAGCGAGCGATGGAAGCTGGCGGCGTTCCACGGCGCGTGCATGGACTCCCAGCTGGCCGACTCGCTGGGCGCCGCCCCGCTGCGGCCGCGGCTGGAGCGCATCGCGGCGCTGAAGGAGAAGGCGGACCTTCCGCGGCTGGCGGCGGAGCTGCACGTGGACGGCGTGGGCGCGCTCTTCCGCTTCGGGGCCGCCTCCGACCAGCGCAACAGCTCGATGACCCTGGCACAATTGGGCCAGGGTGGCCTGGGCCTGCCGGACCGCGACGCCTACTTCAAGACCGACACCGCCGCGGTGCGCATCCGCACGGAATACGTGGCGCACCTGGCGCGCACCCTGCAGCTGCTGGGGGATCCCGGGGCCGAGGCCGGGGACGCCGCGTCGCGGGTGATGGCCGTGGAGACGGCGATCGCCGCGATTTCGAAGAACCGCGTCCAGCTGCGGGACCCGCGGGGCAACTACCACAAGATGAAGGTGGCTGAGCTGCAGGCCCTCACGCCGGATTTCAAGTGGGCGGACTACTTCGAGCAGGCCGGCCTCCCGAAGTTCGACGAGCTGAACGTCGCGCAGCCCGAGTTCCTCACCGCCGTGGGGCGGCTGATGGACAGCATCCCCCTGGCGGACTGGAAGGCCTACCTGCGCAGCCACGCGGTGCAGGATGCGGCCCCGCTGCTCAGCTCGGCCTTCGTGGAGGAGAACTTCCGCTTCGAGCGGCTGCTGAGCGGGGCCCCGGAGATGCAGCCCCGCTGGAAGCGCTGCCTGCGCCTGACCGACGCCGCGCTTGGTGACGCCCTGGGCCAGGAGTACGTGGCCCGCCACTTCACTCCTGCGGCCCGCGCGCGCGCCCTGGAGATGGTGCACAACCTGGAGGCCGCGCTGGAGGCGCGCATCCGGAAGCTGCCGTGGATGAGCGACTCCACCCGCATCCAGGCGCTCGGCAAGCTGCACGCCTTCGGCGAGAAGGTGGGCTACGCCGAGAAGTGGAAGGACTACACCTCCCTGAAGCTGGAGCGGCGCGAGTTGCTGCTCAACAGCATCCGCGCGCAGCAGTTCGAGTACCGGCGCCGTACGGCCCGCATCGGCGGGCCCGTGGACCGCACCGAGTGGGGCATGACGCCGGCCACGGTGAACGCCTACTACAGCCCCACGAACAACGAGATCGTGTTTCCCGCGGGCATCCTGCAGCCGCCGTTCTTCGACCCCGAAGCCGACGATGCGGTGAACTATGGCGGCATGGGCGCGGTGATCGGGCACGAGATGACCCACGGCTTCGACGATCGCGGCCGCCAGTTCGACGCGCAGGGAAATCTCCGTGACTGGTGGACCCCGGCGGACGCCGAGCAGTACAAGGCGCGCGCGGCGAAGATCATCGACCAGTTCTCGGAGTTCGTGGCCATCGACACGCTGCACGTCAACGGGCGGCTCACCACGGGCGAGAACATCGCCGACCTGGGCGGGCTCACGGTGGCCTACGAAGCGCTGCAGCGCGCGCTGGCAGGCCAGCCGCGCCCGGCGCCCATCGGCGGGTTCACTCCCGAACAGCGGTTCTTCCTGTCGTGGGCGCAGATCTGGCGCACCCTGATCCGGCCCGAGGCGCTGCGCAACCAGGTGCTCACCGACCCGCATTCCCCCGGGAACTTCCGCATCAACGGGCCGCTGGCGAACATGCCGGAATTCCACAAGGCCTTCGGCGTGAAGCCGGGTGATGCCATGTACCGGCCGGATACGCTGCGCGTGGAGATCTGGTAGGGCCGGCGCAGGAACGGAGCGGGGAGAACATGGGACGCCTGCTGCTGGTGGGCCTGGGTGGCGCGCTGGGCTCGATGGCGCGCTACCTTGTGGGCGGCCTCGTCGGGCGCATGCGCGGCGGAGCGTCGTTTCCCTTCGAGACACTGTTGGTGAACGTGACCGGCTGCCTGGTGATCGGGCTGCTGGCCGGGCTGGCCGAATCGCGGGGGCTATTCTCGGGAGCCACCCGCGCTTTCCTGTTCATCGGCGTGCTGGGCGGGTTCACCACCTTCTCCACGTTCGGTTACGAGACGTTCCAGCTGGCGCGCGGGGGCGAGGGAGTGGCGGCCCTCGCCTCCGTGGCGCTGCACCTGGTCCTGGGCCTCGGCGCGGTCTGGGCCGGCTTCGCGCTGGCGCGCGCCGCGTGAGGGAGCGGACATGATGCTGCCCGAACAGGGTCACCTGCTGCGCATCTTCATCGGCGAGAGCGACCGGCACGAAGGTCACCCGCTGCACGAGTGGCTGGTGCGGGCCGCGCGCGAGCGGGGCCTGGCCGGGGCCACCGTGATCCGCGGGATCGCGGGCTTCGGCGCCCACAGCCGGCTGCACACTTCCAAGATCCTGCGCCTGTCCGAGGACCTGCCCATCGTGGTGGAGATCGTGGACACCGAGGAGAAGATCGAGGCGTTCCTGCCGGTGGTGGACGGGGCCATCCGGGAGGGGCTGGCCACGGTGGAAAAGGTGAACGTGAGGCTGTACCGCAGCGGGAGCAAGCCGGGGGCCTGAGGGAGTCCCCGTTCGGCCGCACCCCGGGGCTGCCCCGGGCATCCAAGAAGTGATACGCTTCACTCGTTCGTTGGCCGCAACTCGTGAAGTCGCAGGGACGCCTCGCCGCCCCTGCCTCCGCCCGCACCGGGCAGGACGGGTCCATGCAGCCGACGGCACAGGGAAGTGAGTCCGCGTTTGACGCCCACATCCGTGACCACCTCCACGTCGAGCCCCGCGACTGGATGCCCGACTCGTACCGCTCGCAGCTCATCCGCCTCATCTCCCAGCACGCCCACTCCGAGATCGTCGGGATGCTCCCCGAGGGCAATTGGATCACGCGCGCGCCCTCGCTGCGGCGCAAGATCGGGCTCCTGGCGAAGGTGCAGGACGAGGCCGGGCATGGCCTGTACCTCTACTGCGCGGCCGAGACGCTGGGCATCAGCCGCGAGGAGATGTTCGAGCAGCTCCTGGCGGGCCGGGCGAAGTACTCCAACATCTTCAGCTACCCCACGCTCTCCTGGGCCGACATCGGCGTGATCGGCTGGCTCGTGGACGGGGCCGCGATCCTGAACCAGACCACCATGGCGAAATGCTCCTACGGCCCGTACGCGCGCAGCCTGCTGCGCATCTGCCGGGAGGAGAATTTCCACAAGCGCCAGGGCATGGAGATGGTGGCGGCGCTGGTGCGGGGCACGCCCGCGCAGCAGGCCATGGCCCAGGAGTCCCTCGGGCGGTGGTGGTGGCCAACCCTGATGATGTTCGGGCCCCCCGATTCCGACTCGCCGAACTCCGCCGACCTGATGAAGTGGCGCGTCAAGCTGCGCACCAACGACGAACTGCGCCAGAGATTCGTGGACATGACCGTGCCGCAGGCCCTGGCCTTCGGGCTCACCATCCCGGATCCGAAGCTGCGCTTCGACTCCGACACCGGCCACTGGGTGACCGGCGAAATCGACTGGGAGGAATTCCGCCTGGTGATCCAGGGGTTCGGCCCCTGCAGCGCCGAGCGGCTGGAGGCACGGCGGCGCGCGCACGCGGAGGGGGCGTGGGTGCGCGAGGCCGCGCTCGCGCACGAAGCCAGGCGCGGAAGGAGGGAGGTCGCCACCCCATGAGCATCGAGGAAGCGAAGCCCACGCACGACCAGGGGGACCTGTGGGAGGTGTTCCTGCAGGAGGACGGCCAGCCGCACGTCCACGCCGGCAGCCTGCGCGCCCCGGACGCCGAGATGGCGCTGCAGAACGCGCGTGACGTTTACGCGCGGCGCGGCGCCGTGACCGGCCTGTGGGTGGTCCGCACGGCCGACATCGCCGCCACGGAGCCCGCGGACCGCGCGGCCCTCTTCGACGGGCCGCGCACGAAGGCATACCGCCACGCGCATTTCTATCCTCTGCCCGGCGGGATGAAGGAACCATGAGCCGCGAACTGCCCGCCGCCCGCGCGACGATCGTGGAGCTGCTGCTGCGCCTGGCGGACGACCGGCTGGTCCTGGGCCACCGGCTCTCGGAGTGGTGCGGGCGGGCCCCGCTGCCCGAGGAGGACATCGCGGTGGCCAACATCGCCCTGGACTGCCTCGGCCACGCCTCGATGCTGCTGGAGGAGGCCGGCCGGGTGGAGGGCCAGGGACGGGACGCGGACCGCCTCGCCTTCTGGAGGGAGCCGTACGAGTTCCGCAACTGCCTGTTGGTGGAGCAGCCCAACGGCGATTTCGCCCATACCATGGTCCGCCAGTTCCTGGTGGACGTGCACGCGGACCTGCTGTACGGCGGGCTCGAGGCCAGCTCGTTCCCCCCGCTCGCCGCGATCGCGGCCAAGGCGCACAAGGAGATCCTTTACCACGGGCGGCACAGCGGCGCATGGGTGCTGCGCCTGGGCGACGGCACGCCCGAGAGCCGTGCGCGCACCCAGGCCGCGGTGGACGCCCTGTGGGCGTACACCGACGAGCTGTTCGCGGTGGACGAGGCGGCGGAAGCCGCGGCCGCGGCCGGAGTGGCCCCGGTTCCTTCGCGCTTGCGGCAGGAGTGGCGCATGCGGGTGGAGGCGCACCTCCGGGAGGCCACCCTGCGCGTCCCGGAGGCGCGGCCGCGCGTGCCGTTCCGCGGCCGCGCCGGGCGGCACACCGAGTCCCTGGGTCACCTGCTGACCGTGATGCAGTCCGTGCCCCGCGCACACCCCGGCGCGGCGTGGTGAGCCCCGTGGACGCGCCGTGCGACGAGACCCGGGTGCGCGAGATCCTGGGCACGGTAGCCGACCCGGAGATTCCCGCGCTCTCCGTCGTGGAACTTGGGCTGGTCCGCGCGGTCCGATGGACGGGGGAGTTCTTCGAGATCGACATCACCCCCACCTACTCGGGCTGCCCGGCCGTGGCCATGATCGAAGAGGAAATCGCCGCGGCCATGAGCGCGGCGGGGGTGCCCGCGGTGGTCCGGCGCGTGCTCGCGCCCGCCTGGACCACCGACTGGCTCTCGGCGGAGGCCCGCAGGAAGCTGACCGGGGCCGGCATCGCCCCTCCCGGGCGCGTCATCCCCGGGTGGGAGCGGGACCCGGTCGCGTGTCCCCATTGCGGTTCATCCGAAACCGAGTTGGTTTCCGCGTTCGGGTCCACCGCCTGCAAGGCGCTGCACCGGTGCCGGGGTTGCGGATCGCCGTTCGACCACTTCAAGCCGCTGTGACCCCGGAGGGGAAGCCATCCACCTCATGACCGAAGACACCGTATGACCGAAGACTTCGTGCTGCGCGCCGATTCCGGCGCAGTCGCCGTGCTGACCTTGAACCGGCCCGCCGTGCGCAACTGCTTCGACCGGCGCATGGCGCTGCGCCTGCAGGAGCATCTGGCCGCGTGCGCGGCCGACACGCGCGTGCGCGCCGTGGTGCTCACCGGGGCCGGTCCCGGCTTCTGCGCGGGCCAGGACCTCAACGAGTTCATGGCCTGCCCGGAACCAGGGCGGATCCGGGCCACCGTGGAAGCCTGCTACAACCCCACTATCCGCGCGATCCGGGACCTGGAACGGCCGGTGGTGTGCGCGATGAACGGCACCGCCGCGGGGGCCGGCGCCAACCTGGCCCTGGCGTGCGATTTCGTGATCGCCGCCGAGAGCGCGTGCTTCATCCAGTCGTTCACGAAGATCGGCCTGGTGCCCGACAGCGGCGGCTCCTTCTTCCTGCCCCGACTCGTGGGAATGGCCCGGGCCACCGAGCTGATCCTGCTCGGGGACAAGCTGCCCGCCGCGGAGGCGGCCCGCTGGGGGCTGATCCACCGCGCGGTGCCCGACCCCGACCTGATGGAGGCGGCCATGGCGCTCGCGCGGCGCCTGGCCGGCATGCCCACCCGCGCGCTGGGCATGTCCAAGCGGCTGATCAACGCGGGTGTCGTCAACCCGCTGGACGCGCAACTCGACCTGGAGCGCGACGTGCAGGCGGAAGCCGGCGGCACGGCAGACTTCCGCGAGGGCGTGGCGGCCTTCCTCGAGAAGCGCCCGCCGCGTTTCGAGGGGCGCTGATGGCCGGCCTGGAGGCGCGGGACGGGCTCCTGGGCGTGGTCGGAGCGGGAACCATGGGCGCGGGCATCGCGCAGGTGGCCGCCGGCGCGCGCTGGCACGTGGTGCTGGTGGATGCCCGCCCCGGCGCCGCGGAAGCGGCGGTGGGGCGCGTGGCCGCGGCGCTGGCCCGGCTGGTGGAGAAGGGCCGGCTGATTCCTGCCCAGCGCGACGAACGGCTCTCCCGGCTGCGCCCCGCCCGCGGGCTCGGGGAGCTGGCCCCGGCCGCGCTGGTGATCGAGGCCATCCACGAGGACCTGTCAGCGAAGCGGGCGGTGGTGGCCGAACTGGGCGCGCTGCTGTCCGACCCGGCGGTGATCGCCACCAACACCTCATCCCTCTCGGTCACCGCCATCGCCGCCGCAGCCCGGCTGCCTGCCCGCGCGCTCGGGATTCACTTCTTCAACCCGGCCCCGCTCATGGAAGTGGTGGAAGTGGTCCCGGCGCTGCAGACGGAGCCCGGCGTGGTCCAGGAATGCGTGGAACTGCTGCGCGCCTGGGGCAAGGACCCGGTGGTGGTGCGCGACACGCCGGGCTTCCTGGTGAACCGGGTCGCCCGGCCGTTCTACGGCGAGGCGCTGCGGCTGGTAGAGGAGGGCCTCGCCACCCCGGAGGAGGTGGACGCGGCCATGAAGACCGAGGCCGGCTTTCGCATGGGCCCGTTCGAATTGATGGACCTGATCGGCAACGACGTGAACTTCGCGGTGACCGAGTCCATCTTCCGCGGCACGGGCTTCGACCGGCGCTACCTGCCCTCGGCGCTGCAGCAGCGGCACGTGGAGGCCGGCTACCTGGGCCGCAAGTGCGGCCGGGGGTTCTACACGTACCCGCCGGGGCCGGTTGCCCCGGTCCGCGTGGACCCGGAGCGCGCGCGGTGGATCGCGCGGCGGGTCCTGGCCCTGCTCATCAACGAGGCGGCCGAGGCGCTGCGAACGCGCCTGGCGTTGGCGGACGACATCGAGAGGGCCATGACCGGGGCGTCCCACTACCCGAAGGGCCTGCTCCACTGGGCCGACGAGCTGGGTGCGTCGGAAGTCGTGGTCACGCTGGAGGAGCTGTTCGGCACATATGGCGACATGCGCTACCGGCCCTCCCCGTTGCTGAGCTCCATGGCCCGCAAGGGCACGAAGTTCTTCCCGGCGGATGTGCCGGGCGCCCGTGAAGGCGCACGCGCCGCGCGCCCCGCCGCGCGGACGGCGAAGCCGTGAGAGACGCCTTCCTGGTCGCAGGCGTGCGCACGCCGATCGGAAAGTACGGCGGCGCCCTGGCTTCCGTGCGCGCGGATGACCTGGCCGCGCTGGTGCTGCGCGCCGCGCTGGCCGCCGTGCCGTCCGTGCCCCCCGCCGAGATTGACGACGTGGTGCTGGGCTGCGCCAACCAGGCCGGCGAGGACAACCGCAACGTGGCGCGCATGGCGCTGCTGCTCGCGGGCCTCCCGGCCTCGGTGCCCGGCATGACCGTCAACCGGTTGTGCGCCTCCGGGATGAACGCGGCCACCCACGCCGCGGCCATGATCCAGTCCGGCCACGGGGACCTGTTTCTGGCCGGCGGGGTGGAGCACATGACCCGCGCGCCCTACGTGATGGCCAAGCCCACGGAGGCGTTCGACCGGCGGCCGGAAGTGGCGGACAGCACGCTGGGGTGGCGCTTCGTCAATCCCGCGATGCGCGAGGCGCACGGCGTGGATTCCATGGGGGAGACGGCCGAGAACGTGGCCGAACGCTGGCACATCCCGCGCGCGGACCAGGACCACTTCGCCGCGTGGTCCCAGCGAAAGGCGGCCGCGGCCCAGGCCTCCGGACGGCTGCGCGCGGAGATCGTCCCGGTGGAAGTCCGCGGGAGAGGCGGCGCGCGCGTGGCGGACACCGACGAGTTCCCGCGCCCCGACACCACCCCGGAGAAGCTGGCGCTGTTGCGCCCGGCGTTCCGCGCCAACGGCACGGTCACGGCCGGCAACTCCTCCGGCGTGAACGACGGTGCGTGCGCCCTGGTGGTGGCCTCGGGCGAGGCGGTGAAGCGCCACGGGCTGAGGCCCCTCGCGCGGGTGGTGAGCTTCGCCACGGCGGGCGTGGAGCCGCGGTACATGGGCATGGGGCCCGTCCCGGCCACCCGGAGCGTGCTCGAGGCCGCCGGGTTGAAGATGGGTGCCATGGACGTGATCGAGATCAACGAGGCATTCGCGGCGCAGTCGCTGGCCTGCGCCCGCGAGCTGGGGCTGGCCGACGACGACCCGCGGGTCAATCCCAACGGCGGCGCGATCGCGCTGGGACACCCCCTGGGGATGTCCGGGGCACGCCTGCTGCTGACCGCCGCGATCGAGCTGCAGTCGCGTTCCCTGCGCCACGCCCTGTGCACCCTGTGCGTGGGAGTGGGGCAGGGCATGGCCACCGTGCTGGAGCGCGCGTAGGGGTCGGCGTCCGACGGCCCGGAACCACCTGGAGACACGATGATCGAGGTTCGAAGCTACTCGGCGGGGAAGTGGGCGGTGGGGAGCGGCCCGCAGGCGCTGCTGCTCAGCGCGGTCACCGGCGAGCCGGTGGCGGAGGTCCGCTCCGGCGGCTTCGACGCCGCCGCGATGGTTCGCCACGCCCGGGGGGCGGGGGCGGCCGCGCTGCGGGCGCTCACGTTCCACCAGCGGGCGCTGCTCATCAAGGACCTGGCCACCTACCTGGGCGCGCGCAAGGAGGAGTACTACCGCGTTTCCAGCCACACCGGCGCCACGAAGCAGGACAAGTGGATGGACGTGGACGGCGGCTTCGGAACGCTGTTCACCTTCTCCAGCAAGGCGCGGCGGGAGCTGCCCAACGACACCGTGCTCACGGACGGGCCCGCGGAGGCGCTGTCGAAGCGCGGGACGTTCGTGGGGCGGCACGTGTACGTGCCGCGGCGCGGCGTGGCGGTGCAGGTGAATGCCTTCAACTTTCCGGTGTGGGGCATGCTGGAGAAGCTCGCGCCCGCGTTCATCGCGGGCGTGCCGACCATCGTGAAGCCCGCCACGGTGACCTCGTACGTGGCGCAGCGCGTGGCGGAGGACATCGTGGCCTCGGGCCTGCTGCCGCCCGGGACGTTCCAGTTCATCGGCGGCGGCGCCGCGGCCCTCGTCGCGCACCTGGAATTCGGGGACTCGATCAGCTTCACCGGCTCGGCCTCCACCGCCGCGCTGCTGCGGGACGATCCCGCGGTGCGGGCACGCGGCGTGCACCTCACCACCGAGACCGATTCGCTCAACAGCTGCATCCTGGGGCCGGATGTGCGGCCCGGCGACGAGGAGTTCGGTCTCTTCGTGGAGGAGATCGCGCGCGAGATGACCATCAAGTCCGGGCAGCGCTGCACCGCGATCCGGAGGTGCCTGGTCCCCGCGGCGCTGGTGACCGAGGCGGTCGGCGCACTCCGGGAGCGGCTGGGACGGATCGTCACCGGCGACCCCGGGATCGGGGGCGTGCACATGGGCCCGCTGGTGAGCGTGGGACAGCGCGACGAGGTGGTGGGGCGCGTGGCCGAACTGGAGCACAGCTGCGAGCGCGTGGCGGTCGCCTCCGAGACGCGCGACGGCGGCCGGGCCGGAGGGGCATACTTCACCCCGGCGCTGATGCTCGCGCGGCGGCCGCGCGAGAACCGGGCGGTGCACGAGGTCGAGGCCTTCGGGCCGGTCACCTCGGTGCTCGGCTACTCCGACACCGACGACCTGGTGGACCTGGTGACGCGCGGCGGGGGCAGCCTGGTGTCCACGGTGGTCACCAACGACGACCGGGTGGCCCGCGAGATCGTGCTGGGCATCGCGCCCAGCCACGGTCGCCTGCACCTGCTGAACCGGCGCTGCGCCGCGGAGTCCACGGGGCACGGCTCGCCGCTGCCGCACCTCGTGCACGGCGGCCCGGGCCGTGCCGGCGGCGGCGAGGAACTGGGCGGCATCCGCGGCATCCAGCAGTACATGCAGCGGACCGCGTTGCAGGGCTCGCCCACGACGCTGGGCGGCGTGTACCACGAGTACATGCGCGGCGGGGAGACGCACGACGACGTGGTGCATCCGTTCGCGAAGCACCTCGAGGATCTCCGTGTCGGCGACTCGCTCCTCACGCACCGGCGCACCGTCACCGAGGCGGACCTCGTGAACTTCGCGGGCGTGAGCGGTGATTTCTTCTACGCACACATGGACGACGGCGCGGCGAAGGACTCCCTGTTCGGCAAGCGCGTGGCGCACGGCTACTTCGTGCTGTCCGCCGCGGCCGGGCTGTTCGTGCGCCCCGGGCCGGGCCCGGTGCTGGCCAACTACGGGCTGGAGGGCCTGCGCTTCACGAAGCCGGTGGCCCCCGGCGACACCATCCAGGCGCGGCTCACCTGCAAGGCGGTCCGCCCCAAGGAGCGCGAGGATCACGGGGTGGTGGAGTGGGACGTGGTGGTGCGCAACCAGGCCGACGAGGAGGTGGCCGTGTACACGCTTCTGACGCTGGTGCGCAAGCGGCCTGCCGCCGTGGTGCCGGAATGAGCGGGCGGCGGGGCCGGACCGGGCGGAGTGACGGTGCCGGGACGAGCGAGCCCGCGGCGGCAACAAGATGAGCGGTCCCGCGGCCGGCGCGCAGGTGGTCCTCAGGGTGGAGGATCACGTGGCGCGCGTGGAGCTCAACCGCCAGCCGGTGAACGCGCTCGACCGCGGGTTCATCGCCGAACTGCGCGCGATGGCGCAGGAACTGGCGGGCCGTTCCGACGTGTGGCTGGTCGCCATGACCTCGCGGCAGCGCGTGTTCAGCGCCGGAGCCGATCTGAAGGAGCGCGCGGCGATGCCCGAGGCGGAGGTGCCGGCCGCGGTCGGGGCCATTCAGGCCATGGTGCGCGCGTGGGGCGACCTGCCGCAGCCGCTGCTCGCGGGCGTGCAGGGGGCCGCGCTGGGCGGCGGATTGGAACTGGCGCTGGCGGCGGACCTGATCGCCGCGGCCGACGGCGCCGTGCTGGGATTCCCGGAAGTGAGCCTGGGCATTCTCCCCGGGGCGGGCGGCATCCCGAGGCTGGCGCTGCGCGCCTCCATGGGCGTGGCCCGCAGGTGGGCGCTCGAAGCGCGACAGCACACCGCCGGCGAGGCCCTTGCGGACGGGGTGGTGGATTACGTGCTGCCGTCCGGGGGGTTCCGCGACGGCTTCGAGCAGCTGGTGCGCTCGCTGGCCGGCAACGCGCCTCGCGCCCTGCGCGAAGCCAAGGGCCTGCTCGCCCGGATCTCCGCGCCGCTGCTGGACGCGGGCGCCGCCGCCGAGCGCGAAGCCTACCGGCCGCTCGTCGGCACGGAGGACCGCCGGGAGGCGCTGCGGGCGTTCGCCGAGAGGCGCGCGCCGCGCTGGCAGGGGAAGTAGGGCGGGGCGGGAGGCCGCGCTCCGAGGATCGCGACCCACGGCCTGCGGCCCCCCGAACCCGCCCCTTGCCCCGGCCCATCCGGATGTTATGATGCAGCCTTTCCCGCCCATTTGGGGATCCACGCGCGGAGGGGGCTGTGCACGAGGCCGGGACCATCCTGGAAGTCCGCGAAGACGAGACCATCCGGCGTCACCAGATCGCCAACCGGCTCACCGATGTCGAACGGCGCCTGCTCACCTACCTGGCACGCCACCAGACCCTCATCGCGTGCGTGGGCAACATCGGTGCGGGCAAGAGCTCGCTGGTGAAGCTGCTGGCCTATAGCACCGGCATGAACGCGCTCTTCGAGCTGCCCGACGAGGGGTTCGAGGACTATGTCGCGCAAAACCCGTCGCTGTTCCCGCTCCTGGCCACGGCCAAGGACTCCGCCAAACGCACCCTGGGTCGCTACTACGGCGCCATCAACGAGTTCATCGCCTGCCAGGCGCGCGAGCCGGCCGGGAGCCCCGCATGGCTGGCCGCGAAGCGCAATCTCGAGCACGCCGCGCTGGACATCCAGCACGCCTACCTGGACCTCCGCAAGATGCAGCTGCAGGCGGTGCCCCACCTGTCGTCCTCGACCTGCATCGACGGGTCGCCGCTCGCCGACCGCTACGCCTTCTGCGAAGTGCTGCACCGCGACATGGACGTGCCCTACCTGACGTCGGAGTCGCTCCAGGTGATTGACGCGCGGCTGGAGAGCGAGTTCCGCGCGCTGGTGCGCCCCGGACTGCTGGTGCTGCTCAAGTGCCCGGTGGAGTCCCTGCTGCGCAACATCCGCGACCGCTGGCGGGACGAGGAGCGGGCGAACGGCGGCGAACTCCCGGAGGGGCTGACCCGCCTGGTGCGGGCGCTGAACCACCGCTACGACGAGTTCGTGGCCAAGCTGCGCGAGAGCGGCTGGTACACCGGCCCGGTGCTGGTCATCGACGTGTCCAGGATCGACTTCGTGTCCAACGTGCGTCACCTGATCGCGGTGTACGAGGGTATCGAGTCCCTGCTCGTGCCGAAGGAGTTCCGGGCCTGACCGCCCGGCGCCCGGCCGCGGCGCAATGCCCGGACTTCATGTAGGAAGATCTCAAGGAGGGATTCCATGCGTAGGTGTGCCAGCCTGCTGCTCATCGCGGTGATCGCATTCGCACTCGGGGTGTCTTCCGGGCCCGCCCGGGCCCAATTCGGCGGCCTCAAGGACAAGCTCAAGAAGAAGGCCAGCGACAAGGTGGAGAAGAAGGTGGACGACACCCTGGACGGCAAGGACACGAAGTCCTCCGACGACCAGGCGAAGGACCCGCAGGACTCCGGGAAGTCCGCGAAGAAGGGGTCATCGGGCGAATCCGCGGACGGCGCCGCGGCCGCACCGGCCGAAATGGCGCTGTACACCAAGTACGACTTCGTTCCAGGTGACAAGGTGATCTTCTACGACGACCTGTCCCGCGAGGAAATGGGCGAGTTTCCTTCGCGCTGGAAGCTGCAGAACGGGGTGTTCGAGGTCGCGAAGGGAGGGGACCGGCCGTGGATCCTGTGCACGGACCGGGGGACGATCTTCCCCAAGGTGGCCGAGGGCCCGCTTCCGCCGAAGTACACCTTCGAAATGGACTTCTACAGCAAGGGTCCGGGTCTCCGCGGGCACTGGTTCTGCATCGCCTGGTTCGGGAAGGGCCTCGATCCCATCGGATACTTCCGGCTCGGGAACAACGGCCAGACGAACGTCAGGATCCTGGACAAGGACCTCGCTTCGAAGACCCTTGAACCGGAGCTTGCCGCGGGTCCGCACGCCATGCGCATCATGGCCACCAGCACGACCCTGAAGTGCTATGTGGACAACGTGCGCGTGGCCAACATCCCGGCGACCGACGGGTTCCTGCCCACCCATTTCGGGCTGTACCAGAGTCCCTACACGGAAGAGGGCAACAACCCGATGCTGTTCGGAAACGTCCGCTACGCCGAGGGCGGCAAGACGCTCAAGGAGCAGCTCGACGAGGCCGGGCGCATCGTGACCCACGGGATTCTCTTCGCCTCGGGCTCGGCCGTCATCAAGGGCGAGTCCTACAAGACCCTGGCCGACATCGGCAAGCTGCTCACGGAAAGCGCGGAACTCCGGCTGTCCATCGAGGGCCACACCGACAGCGACGGCGCGGACGCGGCCAACCTGGGCCTCTCGCAGAAGCGGGCGGAATCGGTGAAGACCTACCTGGTGGAGAACTCGGGCGTTGACGCCGGCCGGCTCGAGACCAAGGGCTGGGGCGAGGGCAAGCCCATCGACAAGAACGTCACGCCCGAAGGCAAAGCCAACAACCGGCGGGTGGAACTGGTCAAGTTGTAGACCGTGGCCCCGGCGGCGGTGCCGGGGACACGCACCATCGGAGGGATCCCAATGAAGACGGTCCCCGCTGTCCTCCCCGCGATGCTCCTGGCCACGGCGGTCGCCCTGTTCTCCGGCTGTTCGAACTCCACCCGCACGGACCTGCCGCCCGGCATCTTCGCGGTGCAGGAGCAGCTCGTGGACGCCCACGGCGTGCTGATCTACGTGAAGACCGTGGGCCAGGGCGACCCCCTGGTGATCCTCCACGGCGGCCCCGGCGCCTCCCACGACTATTTCCTGCCGCATCTGCTGCCGCTGGCGCGCACCAACCGGCTGGTGTTCGTGGACGAGCGCGGCTGCGGGAAGTCGGAGAAGCTCGAGGACCCGACGCAGTACACCGTGGAAAACATGGTGGAGGACGTGGAAGCCGTGCGGGTGGCCCTGGGCGGGGGGAAGATCAACCTGCTGGGCCACTCGTTCGGCGGCGTGCTGGCCCAGGCGTACGCGCTGAAGTACCAGTCCAACCTGGATCACCTGGTGCTGTGCAGCACCCTGCACAGCACCAAGGCCATGAACGAGGTGTTCCGGAAGCTCAAGGCCAGGATGCCAGCCGAGCTGCGGCTGCGGATCGAGAGCATGGAGGCGGCGGGGCTGTACGGGCGCGGCAAGGACTTCGAGAAGAATCGCTACACCGGCGCCTACATGACCGCCGCCTGGGGCGAAGGCTACTTCCCCTATCTCTACGGAAAGCGGCCGGACCCCAACTTCGACCCGGTGGCCTCCGGGATCATGTCCTGGGACGTGTACCGCGAGATGTGGGGCTCGCACGGCGAGTTCGTGATCGACGGCAACATGGTGTCCGTGGAGTACGCCGGCCGCCTGGGCACGCTCAAGGTGCCCACACTCATCACGGTGGGCGACCACGACGAGTGCGCCCCGTCGCTGTCGCAGGACATGCACGCGCGGATTCCCGGCTCGAAGCTGGTGGTGCTGCCGGAGAGCGGCCACATGACGTTCGTGGACCAGCCCGTGCAATTCCGGGCGGCCGTGGACGGTTTCCTGCACCCGAAGTCCCGGTAGCCCACCCGGAGGAAGCATCCATGAAGCGCGCCACCATGCTCTTGTGCCTCGCGATGCTGGCCCTGTCGGCGGAGGCGTCGATCGCCGCCGATCCCGCGCCGGCCCCGGATTCCGCGCGGGTGCTGGCGATCCGCGCCGCCCGCCTGATCGACGGCCGCAGCCCCCGGCCGATCGCCAACGCCGTGATCCTGGTGCGCGGGGACCGGATCACGGCCGCGGGACCGGGCCTGGCGATCCCGCAGGGCGCGGAGGTGATCGACCTGGGCGAGGCCACGATCCTGCCCGGCCTCATCGACTGTCACACCCACATGACCTCCCAGCCGCAGGACTACTACGCCGACAAGTTCCGCCGCAGCGCCATCGACGTGGCGGTCTCGGCGCACGTCTACGCGCGGCGCACGCTGGAGGCCGGATTCACCACGGTGCGCGACATGGGCGCCACCGAGTTCGTGGACGTGGCGCTGCGCAACGCGATCGACAAGGGCATGGTGGCCGGCCCGCGCATGCAGGTCTCCACCCTGGACGTGGGCTCCACCGGCGGCCACATCGACCTGGTGGGCTTCTCGCCGTATCTCCGCTTCGAGAAGTTCAAGGGCGTCGCCGACGGGGTGGACGAGATCCGCAAGCTGGTCCGCTTCGAGGTCAAGAACGGAGCCGACTTCATCAAGATGATGGCCACCGCCGGCGTGACCAGCGAGGAACAGGCCGTGGGCGCGCCGCAGTACTCCCAGGAGGAAATGGATGCGGTGGTGCAGGAGGCGGCCATGTGGGGCCGCCGCGTGGCGGCGCACGCGCACGGCACCGAGGGCATCAAGCGCGCGGTCCGGGCCGGGGTGCACTCCATCGAGCACGGCTCGCTCGTGGACGACGAAGGCATCCGCATGATGAAGGAGCGCGGCACCTGGCTGGTCGCCGACATCTACAACGACGACTACATCCTGGCCGAGTACGGCCGCCTGGGCTTCCCGCAGAAGGTGCTCGACAAGGAGCGCCTGGTGGGCCGCCTGCAGCGGGAGAACTTCAAGAAGGCCGCGCTGGCGGGGGTGAAGATCGCCTTCGGGACCGATGCCGGGGTGTACCCGCACGGCTGGAACGGGAAGCAGTTCAAGTACATGGTCCAGTACGGGCTGACCCCGATGCAGGCCATCCAGTCGGCCACCTCGCGCGCGGCCGAGCTGCTGGAGTGGTCGGACCGGGTGGGGGCCGTGGCGCCGGGGCTGTACGCGGACCTGGTGGCGGTGCGCGGCAATCCCCTGGACGACATAACGGAGCTGGAGCGGGTGACCTGGGTGATGAAGGGGGGCGTGGTGTACCGGAAGTAGGGTCTGAAAACGATTTCTCGACCTCCGATGTTCTTTCTCACGCAAATTCCGCGCTGCGACCCCGTCCCCGGGCATCCAACAGGTGGAGGGGGAGGTACCAGGGAACATGAACATCCGAACTTGGGGTACCGCAGCGATCGTCGTGTCCGTGGCGGCCGTGGGCCTGGCTCTTGCCGGGGCCCGCGGCGGCGTGCCCCGGGCGAACCCAGCGAAGGACGGAAACCGCGTGAGCCAGGAAGACAAGCCCAGCCGGGAGGAGCTCAGGAAGAAGCTCACCCCCACCCAGTACCAGGTGACCCAGGAGTGCGGCACCGAACCGGCCTTCCAGAACCAGTTCTGGAACGAGCACCGGGACGGGATCTACGTGGACATCGTGAGCGGGAAACCGCTGTTCTCCTCGAAGGACAAGTTCGACTCCGGCAGCGGGTGGCCCAGCTTCACGGAGCCGCTGGCGGCCGACGAGGTCGTGGAGAAGCGGGACGTTTCCTTCGGCATGATGCGCACCGAGGTGCGCTCGAAGACCGCGGACTCCCACCTGGGCCACGTCTTCGACGACGGCCCCCGGGACCGCGGGGGCCTGCGCTACTGCATCAACTCGGCCTCGCTGAGATTCGTCCCGGTGGACGACTTCGAGAAGGAGGGCTACGGCAGCTATCTCGCGCTGTTCGGGAAGGCCCCCACGGGGGTGAAGCAGACTCCCTCCGGTGCCAAGCAGGCTCCCTCCGGTGCGAAGCAGGCCGCAGCGGCCGCGAAGGAGGAGGTGGCGACGCTGGCCGGCGGGTGTTTCTGGGGCATGCAGGAACTGCTGCGCTCGCAGCCCGGCGTGATCCGCACCGAAGTCGGCTACACCGGGGGCAAGGTGGCCCACGCCACCTACGGGCACCACGAGGGCCACGCCGAGGCCGTCGAGATCGTCTTCGATCCGTCGAAGACCAGCTACGAGGCGCTGCTGCGCTTCTTCTTCCGGATGCACGACCCCACGACGCTCAACCGCCAGGGCAACGACGTGGGCAGCTCCTACCGCAGCGCCATCTTCTACCACGACGAGGAGCAGCGGAAGACCGCGGAGAGGGTGAAGCGCGAGGTGGACGCTGGCGGGAAGTGGAAGAAGCCGCTGGTGACCGAAATCGTGCCCGCGGGGGCGTGGTGGAAGGCCGAGGAATCCCACCAGGACTACCTGGTGAAGCACCCCGACGGGTACACCTGCCACTTCGTGCGGGACTGAGGCGCGCGGCGGCAGACGCCGCGCGCGGGAACAAGGAGGAGGCCGAGCCGTGCGAGTTCTCGTTGTGGGCGCCACGGGCCTGATCGGGGGCGCCGTGGTCGAGGCTCTCAGGCCCCGCCACGAAGTCGTGGCGGTGAGCCGCAGCAAGGCGGCGCTGGCGGTGGACCTGGATGATCCGGGTTCCATCACCCGCATGTACCAGGCGGCCGGGAGGGTGGACGCGGTCGTGAGCGCCGCGGGCCTGGGCACGTTCGGCCCGCTGGCGGACCTCACGGACGCGGACTTCCTGGCGGGGTTGGGCAACAAGCTGATGGGCCAGGTGAACCTGGTGCGCCGCGGAGCCGGCTTCGTCAACGACGGTGGTTCGTTCACCCTCACCAGCGGCGTGCTCTCGCGCCGGCCGATGCAGGGAAGCGCGGCCATCAGCATGGCCAACGCGGGCCTCGAAGGCTTCGCCCGCGCGGCCGCGCTGGAGCTGCCGCGGGGCATCCGCATCAACGTGGTCAGCCCGGGCTGGGTCGCGGAGACGCTGAAGGCGATGGGGATGGACCCCTCGAAGGGCACCCCGGCTTCCGAAGTGGCCCGCGCCTACCTGTCCTGCGTGGAGGGCTCGGCCACCGGCCAGGTCCTGGACACGCCGCCGCTCTGAGGCCCGCCGGTCCCTGAGATCCCCGCGAGCGGGCCTTCAGACCCCCGTCCTCCTGCGGATCAGGTCGCGCAGCCACGCATGCTCGTCGCCCGTGATCTCCTGCCGGACCACGGCTCCCCGTGCCGGAAGGTCCTGGGCGATCCGGTAGACGCCCGCCGATCTCGACAGGAATCCGTAGTCCACCAGCTCCCGCCGCAGCGTGGCCACGTCGTCGTGGGCGGCGCGCAGCAGCTCGTTGACGTCCCCCTCGGTGTAGTCGCGGTCCGCCCGGAAGCGCTCCATGAGATGCTGCAGCACGATCACCCGCTTCTTCCGCTGGGCCGGGATGCGCTTCAGCCGCGGGCCCTCGAAGAACGCGCCCAGGACCCGGGTGCGGGCGGGGGCGTTCGGGGCTGCCGCCTCGCGCGTCTCGGCCGCGGCGGTGTCCGCCGCCAGCTTCGCGAGCGCGTCCAGCGCGCGCACGTCCAGCGCGTACCTTCGACGCTGGCCCTCCCGCGTGACGCTCACCAGCCCGGCGCGCTCCAGCTTGTCCATGTGATGGCTGATGGTCGCGGCGGAAAGGCCCAGCTCCGCCGCGCACTGCATCCCCGTGCGGTCCTGCCCCGCCAGCAGGCCGAGAATCCGCAGCCGGCTCGGATCCGCCAGTACCCGAAGGAGTTCCGCCCACTGTTCGACCGTCTTCCCGTGCCTGTTCATGACCCCTTCCTGGTTAGACAGTTAGACAACTATCTAACTATAGCCGCGCGCGGAATCCAGCGTCAAGCCGGTTGTCGGAGTGCTAGACTCGCCCGTTGGTGTGCCCATCTCTACCCAAAGGAGCGAAGCATGAAGCGTATCCGACTGACCCTCGTTCTCGCCGCCCTGGCGGCCGCCGTCACCCTCGCGCCGGCGATCCGTGCCGAGGAGCGCGCCAACGTCCCCGAGAAGTACAAGTGGAACACCGCCGACCTGTATGCCACCGAGGACGCCTGGAGCAAGGCCAAGGACGAAATCGCGGCGCGGATCCCGAAGATGTCCGCGTTCCAGGGCAAGCTCGGCGAATCGGCCGCGAGCTTCAACGCCGCGCTCTCGGAGATCGAAGACCTGGACCGGGACCTCAGCCGCCTGGCGGTCTACGCCAATATGCGGTCCGACGAGGACACCCGGGTGGGCAAGACCCGCGAGATGAACCAGGCCGCCAACCAGCTGGCGGTGCAGTTCTACGCCGCGATTTCCTACCTGCGCCCCGAGATCCTGGCGATAGGCAGCGAGAAGGTGAACGGCTTCATTGCCGCCGAGCCGAAGCTCGCGCAGTACAAGCCGCTGCTCGACGACATCCTGCGCTACGCGCCGCACACCCTGACCGCGGCGGAGGAGAAGGTCTCGTCCGAGGCCGCGATCATGGCCGACGCGGCGGGCAACTGCTACCGCACCTTCACCAGCGCGGACCTGCCGTATCCCTCGATCAAGCTCTCCAGCGGAGAGACGGTGCGCCTCGACGCCCAGGGCTACACCAAGTACCGCGCCTCGGGCGTGCGCGCCGACCGCGACTCGGTGTTCCAGGCGTTCTGGACGCGCTACCTGGACTTCGAGCGCACCCTGGGCACCACCCTGGACGGAAACGTCAAAGCCCACATGTTCGACAAGACCGTCCACAAGTACGGTAGCAGCCTCGAGGCCGCGCTGTTCAATTCGAACGTCCCGGTGAGCGTCTACAAGCAGCTCATCGCCGACGTCCACACCAACCTGCCCACGCTGCACCGCTACCTCAGGCTGCGCCAGCGCATGATGGGCGTGGACCAGTTGCGCTACGAGGACCTGTACGCGTCCATCGTGAAGAAGGTGGACCTCCGGTACACGCCGGAGCAGGCCATGGACCTGGTGCTCAAGGCGGTGGCTCCGCTCGGGCCCGACTACGTCTCGGTCCTCAAGGGCGGCTTCGACAGCCGCTGGGTGGACTTCGTGCCCACCACCGGCAAGCGCTCCGGCGCCTACAGCACCGGCGTCTACGGCGTGCACCCCTACCAGCTGCAGAACTTCACGGGACTTTACGAGGAGGTCTCGACCCTGGCGCACGAGTCCGGCCACTCGATGCACACGTATCTCTCGGCCAAGAACCAGCCGTACGCCAGCAGCGACTACAAGATCTTCGTGGCGGAAGTGGCCTCGACGCTCAACGAGAACCTGCTGCTGCACTACATGCTCGACCAGACCAAGGACCGGGACACCCGGCTGTTCCTGCTCGGCAGCTATCTCGACGGGATGCGCACCACCCTGTTCCGCCAGACGCTCTTCGCCGAGTTCGAGATGAAGATGCACGAGATGGCCGAGGCAGGACAGCCGCTGACCGGCGAGAAGCTCTCGGAGCTCTACCTTGGCCTGCTGAAGGACTACTACGGCGATGCGAAGGGCGTCTGCAAGATCAACGACCTGTACCGCATCGAGTGGGCCTACATTCCCCACTTCTACCGCAACTTCTACGTGTTCCAGTACGCCACCAGCCTCACCGCGTCGCAGCAGATCGCTGCCAACATGCGGGCGGACGCGGCGGCGAAGAAGCCGCTCACGACGGCGCGGGATGCGTATCTCAAGATGCTCTCCTCGGGCTCGTCCAAGTACCCGATTGACCTGCTCAAGGGCGCAAACGTGGACATGACCACCTCCGGCCCGTTCAACGCGGCGATCACCGAGATGAACGTGATCATGGACGAGATGGAGAAGCTGTTGAAGTAGGCGGGCCTCGATCCGGGAAATGCGAAGGGCGGGCAACGAGGTTGCCCGCCCTTCCGCAGTACGCCGGTGGCCCGATTCATCGGAATCTGCTATCATCTTCGGACTGGTCGCCACACGCACTTTCTGTCAGGAGATCCCCATGCGAGCGACCTTCCGCGCCTGTGCCACAACCCTGCTGCTGATCTTCTGTTCCTTCCTGGCCGTTTCCGACGCCGCGGCCGTCAACCTGGTGCCCAATCCCGGATTCGAGAGCCTCACGAGTTGTCCCACCGGGTTCGGGCAGCTGAACCTCGCTGCGCCGTGGGACATGCCCAACACCGGTACGTCGGATGCGTTCAACACCTGCGTGACCGGGTGGCCTCCGTTCCCGACGCCCTGCGTGCCGGTGAGCCCGTTCGGCTACCAGGTGCCCCACGGCGGGAACGGCTACGCCGGGATCATCGTCCGCAGCAGCGCGGCCGACTACCGCGAGTACCTCGAAGTGCCGCTGTCCTCGCCCCTGGTGAACGGACAGACCTACGCGGTGAAGTTCTACGTGAACCTGGGCGACACCTGCTCCATCGCCATTGACCGGCTGGGGGCGTACTTCTCCGTCGGTCCCGTGGGGCCGCTGGGCAACTACGCGCCGCTGGCCTACACCCCCCAGGTCGAGACCCCGGTCAACGTGTTCTACAGCGACACACTCAACTGGGTGCTGGTGAGCGGCACGTTCGTGGCGGCCGGCGGGGAGACCCACATGATCGTCGGCAACTTCCACGACGACGCGACCACCAACACCCAGGCCACCGGCAACACCTGGCCCGGCGGCGCCTACTACATGGTGGATGACTTCAGCGTCGAGGTGCAGCTTCCCACCGTGCAGGCCTGCTGCACGCCGGACGGCCTGTGCTCGATGCAGTACCCCGGCGAGTGCACGCTGATGGGAGGCTACCCGGGCGGCGCGGGCACCAACTGCACCTCCAACCCGTGCGGCGTGACGCCCGTCGGCAAGGGCAGCTGGGGTAAGCTGAAGAGACTGTACCGCTGAGGACGCCCGCGGCGACGGCACCGCGGGAATGGTGACGCGTCGCGCGAAGTCGGCCCGGCTGGGATGGCGCAGCGATCCATGGAACTGGCCCAGGAGCCTTGACCGATGCCCGTGGTGGCAGGTAGACCAGCACCCGCCTTCTCGCTCCAGGATGCGGAAGGGCGCGCGGTGAAGCTGGCGGACTTTGCAGGCAGGAACCTCATCCTTTACTTCTATCCCAAGGACGACACGCCCGGCTGCACCAGGGAGGCCTGCGGTTTCCGCGATGGCTGGAGCGAGCTCAAGAAGCTCAAGGTCGCGGTGGTCGGGGTTTCCGCCGACGGAGCGGAATCCCACCGGAAGTTTGCGGACAAGTACAGCCTCCCGTTCACGCTGCTGTCCGACCCGGACCGCTCGGTGATGAAGCGCTACGGGGCATGGGGCGAGAAGGTGTCCTACGGCAAGGCCACCGTCGGGGTCATTCGCTCCACGGTCTGGATCGGGCCGGACGGCAAGGTGCGCAGGCTGTGGCAGCCGGTCCGCGATGCCGCGGCGCACCCCGAACAGGTGCTGGCGGCGCTCCGCGAGGGCTGAAGCGCCGGGGCCGCCCGCCCCGCAATCACGATTCGCTCCCTGGCCGATTCGAGTCCTTCCGTTGCCTGATGGGCCGCGTACCCGTGACCGCCGACCCCCCCCTCATTGCACCACACGGAGGAACGATGCTGCGAAGGCCCACGATCTTCCACGCTTGCGCCCTGCCGGTCCTGTGGACTGCCTTGTTCTCCACGGCGTCGGCCCAGTCGACTTTCCAGGTTGTCTCCCAGGGAATCGTCACCTCGGGATCCACGCCGCAGACCGTGGGCTCGATGCCCTTCACGGGGACCTCCGGCGCCTCCGGCACCACCGGGGGCACAGCCGACCGCGGCATCCTCAAGGCCCACTCCGAGTGCCAGAACCCGGCGCTCAAGAACGCCGCCACCATCACGATCGATCCCTGGGGGATCACCCAGGCGTCGTTCGACGTGAACGACGTGGTCATCACCGCCCCGCCCGGGCCGCCTCCGACCGGCACGATGAACCTGGTGCTCGAGGGGGACGTCGCACCGACCGGCTGCGGACTCAGCCTGTGGGACTCCGGCGTCACCGTCGAGGTGAACTGGAACTCGTCCACCGGCAGCTGCCTGGTCGAGGGGAGTGGCCCCGTCACGGCCGGCCTGCTGGCGGGCACGTCGGGCCCGCACTTCAACAAGAGCATCCACGTTCCGATCCCGCCATTCGGCGCGGGCCCGCAACGTCTCTGGTGCCAGCTGACCAGCCGCGTGGGGGGCCAGGCCGATGGCCTTTGCATCAACACCGGCCTGTCGGACTTCGCCACGTTTCCAACCTACGGGCTCCGTTTCCCCGCCGCAAGCCCCGCGTTCAGCGTGCCGGCCGGCGTGACCGTGAACATCCCCTCCCTGAACATCGTGAACAACTACTGGCGCGGCGGGGAACTGGTGGGCGTGGGGCCCGTGCCGGGCGTCGGCGGGAAGCTGGTGTTGAGCGTTGCGCCCAATCCCGTCCGCGGCCAGGGGGAACTGCAATTCCACCTGCCGCGGGATGGCCGGGCACTCCTGCAGGTGTTCGACGTGGAGGGGCGCGTGCGCAGCGTGCCGCTGGACGCCGTCCTGGCATCCGGCCCGCATACTGTGGCCTTCCCGGCGGGTGGGGGCCGCGGGGCCGCGCTGGCCTCAGGGGTGTACTTCGCGCGGCTGACCTTCGGGGGTCAACACGTCGTCCGGCGCATCGCCGTGGTTCGGTGAGAGCATCCCTGCCAATGCGCATCCTGGGCGGAATGGTCCTGGCGGCGGTCGTGGTGGCGACGGCGGCGGCGTCCCCGCCCGGCACGGTGCCGCCCCCGGAGCCGGCCGTCGCTCCGTCCACTGCCGGTGTGCGGTCGGCGGCCGCACCGGGTGTGGCCTCGAATTTCGAGATCCAGCAGGTCGCGCCGGGTGTGTACGCCGTGCTCCGCCGCGACCCGCCGGGCCTGATGTGCGACGGCAACTGCGCGTTCATCGTCAACGACAGCGACGTGGTGGTGGTGGACGCCCCGGAATCCTCGCGGGAGGTGCTGGCGGCGATCCGCAGCGTCACGGACAAGCCGGTGACCTGCGTGGTGAACACGCACTGGCACGACGACCACGTCACCGGCAACCAGGTGTACCGGGACGCCTTTCCGGGAGTGCAGTTCATCGCGCACGCCGCCACGAAGCAGTACCTGCCGGGGAAGGGCGTTGCGGCGCGCAGGCAGATGCTCCAGGGCGCGCCGGGCGGGGTGGACATGCTGCGCGGACTGCTCGAGAAGGGACGGTCGCTCCTCGGCGGGGAGCTGAACGCCGAAGAGCGGGAGAGCTACACCAGCGACATCGCCCTGGTGGAGCACTACCTCAAGGTGGTGCCACACACGGAGTACATCCTGCCCACGCGCACTGTCGAGGACAGCCTGGTGCTGCGCCGGGGAGCGCGGAACATCGAGATCCGCCGTCCCGGGCCGGGGCACACGGGGGGGGACGTCGTGGTGTGGCTGCCGGCCGAGCGCGTGCTGATGAGCGGCGACCTGGTGGTGTGGCCCGTGCCGCTGGTGGGCGCCGAGCAGTCGCACGTGGGGGAGTGGAGCGCCAGCCTGGAAGCCCTGCGCGCGCTCCGGCCTGCCGCGATCGTGCCCGGGCACGGGCCGGTGCTGCGGGACGACTCCTACCTGGCGCTGATGTCCGGGCTGTTCGCCTCGGTGACCCGCCAGGTGCGCGACGCGGTCGCGCACGGAGACAGTCTCGCGCTGGTGCGCAGGAGCATCGACCTGTCGGACTTCCGGGAGAAGTTCGCCGGGGCGAGCAGGGTGCGCGGGGTGCTCTTCTCGAACTACGTCGTGGGGCCCGCCGTGACCGCCGCGTACCGCGAGGCCACGGCGAAACCGTAGAGGTGGGTTGGGTTTCCAGAAACCCTGCCGGCCACCGGATCCGTGGCGCCGCCGGACTTCTACCTGGTCTCCCCTGCCGTGAACTCGACCCACGGCTGCGAGGGCCGGCTGTCCAGGATGTCCCTCATCCACTCGAACTGCGGGTTGGCCTTGAGGAACGCGGTGGCGTCGAAGGCCCTGCCGCAGGCGGCCCCCCAGCGGGCGGCGAAGCTCATCCTCCTGGCCAGGGCCGTGTCCAGCACCTTGCCGTCGAACGTCCCTCCGGGCTCGTTCGGGGTGCTCGCCGGCCACGCCGGCGAATGGTCCATTTCTCCGTGGGAGCACAGACCCCGGGAGCCGAGGTGCTCCTCACCCAGGTACACGTCGAAGTGGTCGGCCTCGAAGCGCTTGCCGGCCTCCAGGTCGATCCTGCCCACGTTCTGATCCAGGAGTTGCTTCCAGCGGATGCGGCGCGCCACGTTGGAGGCGCGGATGTCGTTGTCCTTCGTCTCCGTCTCCAGGCGCAGGATCTTGAGGTCCTCGGCCACGTTCGAACCGCTGAACCAGCCGTCGCGCTTCTTCTCGTAGCCCACGTACTTGAGTCCCAGCTCCAGGCGGGCGATCTCGCGCGTGTTCACGTCGCCCAGCAGCCACGCGTTGGCGTAGCCGCCGTTGTTGCCCTTGCGCATGATGGCGCACCACTCGTCGATGGACGCAGCATCCTGCGTGGCGCGCCGCATCCGGCTGAACTCGGGCACGCCTGTGGAATCGAAACCGTCGAAGCCGCCGAGGGTGGTCTCCGAGCCGACCAGTCCGGCGTCGGTGATGAAGAAGTCGGACCCGCTGTGGATCCAGCCCGCGGCCGACTGCATCAGGATGCGATGACCCTTCTCCGGGGCGACATCAAGGACCAGGTTCATCGGCGCCCCCTCGTAGCCGCCCACCGTGTTGTGCCCCAGGACCACGCCGCCGTCCGCCGTCGCGCCGCCCGTGGCGATGAACGAACTGCATCCTGCCCTCTTCACCGGCGGCACCTCCGCCTTCAGCTTCCCGATGTAGCGCGGCCACCAGTACCCGGACAGCTCGATGATGCCGTTCCAGGCGATGAGATCCGCCCGCGACGCGGGGACACCGGCTGCCGCCAGGCCCTCGACGATGCCGTCCACCTCGGCCAGGTTCTCCGGGTCGATTCTCGGGGTGAACATGGTGTCGGCCTTGGCCGCCAGCCAGCTCCACTCCATGGAACTCTGGCGGGTCCAGCAGATTCCCGCCGCCCGCAGCGCGCGGCCGATCTCCGGCGCGAGCAGGTAGCCGTGCTGGAACCCGCGTTCCCGCGCGGGGCCCTCGACGTGCAGGAAGAGCCAGCCGGCCTTCTCGTGGCGGTGGGCCTTCGCGGCCCAGGCGCGCTGGGTGTCGGTGAGCGGGGCTGCGGGGGCCGCGGTGGCGGGGAAAGACCGGCACAGCGTCGCCGTTGCGGCGGCGGTGATGAGGGCCAGGAGCAAACTCTTCACGGCGGGTCTCCCTCCGGGTTCGGGCCCGGGCGCCCCGCGCCGGAATGGTGTGCGCGGTGCAGCGCCTCGGCGGCCACGAGGCAGGATCGTTCCGGCGAAGAGTACCATCCGGCCGCTCCCGGTGCTACGATCCGGCTTGACTCCCGCCCCGACCTGCGGGCATCCGAGCAGATTTCCGGTTCGTCCTCGGAATTCCGGGGACATCAGTCACTCGCCCGCCGACCGGACGAAGGGGAGGGAATCCACCATGAGCAGCAAGTCCCTGGCCGCGGCGCCCGCCGTGGCGGCACTGCTGTGCCTCACAGTCATCCCCGCCCGCGCAGGCGCGCTGCAGAGCGTGTGGGCCGGGCAACCGGTCCCCTTCGACAGCAGCGGCGCCTCCTGGAGCCCGCGCCTCGCCGACACCGACGTGCAGGGCGTGCGCCTGGCCGCGTGGAACGACTCTCATTTCCTGTACCTGTGCTTCGAATTCCACGGTGCGCCCGCATCGCGCGCCGTGATGCGCTCGGGTCTCACCGTGTGGCTGGACGCGCGCGGCAAGGAGAAGAAGGAATTCGGGGTCCACTATCCGATGGGCCTCGCCACCATGGGCCTCATGCTTGTGGGCGGCCCGGAAGGCGGCGGGCGAGACAGGATGCGTGGACGCGCGCCCCAGGAGGGCGACGAGGCCGGCAATCCGCCGGACGCGCCTCCGGGGGAAGCCCCCGCCCCGCCGGACTCAGTCGCGCGCGAAGCCGAGCGCGCCGCGCGCAGGACCCAGCTCGCGAGGCTGCAGCAGGAGATGCTGCACGAAGCCGAGATCATCGGGCCCGCGAAAGATAACCGGCGCCGGGTACTGACCAGCGAGCTCACGGACCTGACGGTGACCGTGGCCTGCCGCGATTCCGTGGTGCTGTACCGGCTGTGCGTGCCGTTCTCCACCAGTGCCGCAGGGCCATACGCGCTGCGTCTCGAGGAGCGCGACCAGGAGATCGCGGTCGGCTTCGAGTGCTCGCGTCCGCAGCGGTCAATGCGGGGTGGCGGGGAGGGTGTGGAGGGCCGGGGCCGCGGAATGCGTGGAGGAGGGGGGGGCGGCGGCTGGGATGCTGGGCGCGGTCGCGGCCCGCGCGGCGAGGGCCGGGGAGGCCCGCGTGGCGGCCCCGGCGGCGAGGGCCGCTTCGGGGGCGAGCGCATGGATGCCGAGTTCGATGCCTGGGTCAGGGTGAAGCTGGCGGAGGCAGAGCCCGCCGCGAAGTGATTCGTGCAGGCCGGGATGAGGAACCGGCCCGCGCCGGCCTGCGGCCGACCACCTTGGCTATGGCGGAGGGTGGTGCCGACATGTAACATGATACCGCCGGATCGAGATCGCGATGCGACGACGCCCCGGCTCGCGAACCGTAACGGAATCACCCGTGCTTGTTGGTCGTCGCCACTTGCGTTGTCGGCCCAATCGGACCGGCCGCGCCCAGGTCTTAAGGCGTGCACCGATGGGAAAGGCCGCGCTCCCGTCGCCAGCCGAGCAGCCCGGGTCCCGCGCGCCGTGCGGGATCTCCCGGGGCGACCCACATGCCCTCGATCCTGCACCCTCCCATTCGCTTCGACGTCTCCGATATCTCACGCTCGTCGCAATCCTGTGCGCCGGGTTCTCCCCGGGCTGCAACCACGAGGCCGAAGACAAGGGACCGCGGTTCGGGACCCGGGCGCCCACGGCCGAATTGCCGGTCTACCGCCTCGCCATTCACCCCCTGCACAATCCTGCCCGGCTGCTGCAGGCGTACCAGCCGCTGGTGGACTACCTGAACACCCGCGTGCCCCACGCAAGACTGGTGCTGGAAGCATCCCGGGACTACGGCACCTTCGAAGAGAAGTACCGGGACCGCCGGCCGGACTTCCTCCTGCCCAACCCGTGGCAGACGCTGCAAGCGATGAAGGCCGGGTATCACGTGATCGCCATGGCGGGCCAGCCCCGGGATTTCAAGGGCCTCATCGTGGTGCGCGTGGACAGCCCCATCCGGCGGCCCGCCGACCTCAAGGGGAAGGCGGTGAGCTATCCCTCTCCCACCGCCCTGGCCGCCTGCGTCATGCCGCAGTACTTCCTGCACCGCCACGGAGTTGACGTCACCCGGGACATCGAGAACCGGTACGTCGGCTCCCAGGAGTCCTCGATCATGAACGTCTACCTGGGGCAGACGGCGGCCGGCGCCACCTGGCCGCCGCCCTGGCGGGCCTTCCAGCGGGATCATCCGAAGGAGGCGGCGATGCTCAAGTGCATCTGGGAGACCGAATCACTGCTGAACAACTCGGTCATGGCGCGCGACGACATCCGCGCCGACGTGCGCGAGCAGGTCCGCGCGCTCCTGCTCGGGCTGGAAGGCGCGCCCGGGGGGCGGGAAATCCTCGACGGGATGGAAACGGGCGGCTTCCTTCCCGCGACGGACCGGGACTACGACGCGGTCCGCCGCTACGTGGCCCGCTTCGAGCGGGAGGTCCGGCCCGTGGAGACACGCTGATGTTCCTGCGGCTCGTCCGTTTCCTGTTCGGCACGCTCCGGGGCAGGCTGATCCTCGGTGTGGCGGCGGTGCACGCGGTGATGATGGCCCTGTTCATCTTCGACCTCACCATGCGCCAGCGCGCCATGCTCCTGGACCGGCAGGTGGAGGAGGCGGCGGCGCTGGCTCACGCGCTGGCCACCTCCGCGGCGGGCTGGATCGCCGCGGACGACATTTCCGGCCTGCAGGAACTGGTGGAAGCCCAGCACCGCTACCCGGAGCTCCTCTACGCCATGCTGACCGACGACCAGGGCCGCGTGCTCGCGGACACCGACAAGTCCAAGCTGGGGCTGTACATGCTCGATGTGCCGCAGGCCACGCGCCCGGTGGTGTTCTCACGGGCGGCGCGACTGGTGGACGTGGCCGCCCCGGCCATGGTCCGCGGCCGTCACGTGGGCTGGGCCCGGGTGGGCGTGGGCCAGAGGGCGGCCGGCGAGAGGCTCGCGCACATCACCCGCAGCGGCATCGCCTACGCCCTCGCGGCGATCGTGGTCGGTTCGGTCATCGCGTGGATGATGGGGCGCCGGATCACCCGCAGGCTCTACGCGGTCCAGGACACGATCAACCGGGTGCGTGCGGGCAACCGCGGTGCCCGCTCCTCGATCACCGGCGTGGACGAGGCCGCCGTGATGGCGCACGAGTTCAATTCCATGCTGGACGCCCTGGCGGAGCGGGACCTGGACCTTCGGGCCAGCGAGGAGAAGTACCGCGGGCTGGTGCGGAGGATCCGGGCCGCGATCCTGGTCCACGGGGCGGACACCCGGATCCTGATGAGCAACCCCCTGGCCCAGGATCTCCTCGGCCTGACCGAGGAGCAGTTGCTGGGCCGGGAGGCCACGGATCCGTGCTGGCAGTTCACACGGGAGGACGGGACCACGATGCCCCCGGGTGAGTTCCCCGTCAGCCGGGTGCTGACCTCGGGGCAGCCGCTCCGGGACGCCGTCCTGGGCGTGCGTCGTCCCGCCACGGGAACCGACGTGTGGGTCCTGGTCAGCGCCGATCCGGTGCGCGACGAGCGCGGGGCCGTCGAGCAGGTCATCGTCACCTTCGTGGACATCACCGACCGCAGGCTGGCGGAGGAAGCGCTGCGCCGGCTGAACCGGGAACTGCGGGCCATCAGCGACTGCAACCAGGCCCTGATGCGGGCGCAGGACGAACAGGCGCTGCTCCTCGAAGTCTGCGGGATCATCTGCGACGAGGCGGGCTACCGCATGGCGTGGGTCGGCTACGCCGGGCTGGATCCGGCCAGGACGCTCCGGCCCGTGGCATGGGCGGGAGCGGAAGACGGCTATCTCACAGGTTTCAAGGTGAGTTGCGCCGGGGGCTCGGAAGGCGGGCAGGGGCCCGCCGCGACGGCGATCCGAACCGGGGATGTGGTCTACCTCCAGGACTTCATGGTGGATGCCCACCTGGACCCGGGGCGGGAGGGCGCCCTGCGGCGCGGTTACCGATCCGGGATCGCCCTGCCGCTCAAGGACAGTGGCGGATCCGTGTTCGGCGCGCTGGTGATCTACTCCGCCGAGCCGGACGCCTTCACCCCGCACGAAACGCGGCTGCTGGAAGAGCTGGCCGGAGACCTGGCTTTCGGCATCGTGACGTTGCGCACCCGCGTCGAGGGCGCGCGGGCGGAGGAGGAGCGGGCCCGGCTGAGGCAGCACCTGCAGCAAAGTCAGAAGATGGAGGCCATCGGCCGGCTGGCCGGCGGTGTGGCCCACGACTTCAACAACCTGCTCACGGTCATCAACGGCTACAGCGAGCTGGCCCTGGGGCAGCTGGCGAAGGGCGATTCGCTGCAGGGTGATCTCCAGCAGATCCAGGCGGCAGGGCGCCGCGCGGCGGAACTGACCCAACAGCTGCTGGCGTTCAGCCGGATGCAGGTGGTGCAGCCGAGGGTGATCACGCTGAACGACCAGGTGAGGGACGCCGAGAAGATGTTGAAGCGGGTGATCGGCGAGAACATCGAGCTGGTGTGCTCGCTGGATCCGGCCTTGGACACGATCCGGGCCGACCCGGGGCAGATTCACCAGATCCTCATGAACCTGGTGGTCAACGCCCGGGATGCCATGCCCTCCGGGGGCCGCGTGGTGCTGGAGACGCGCAACGAGGTCGTGGAAACGGTCACGGCCGCGCACGGCTGGACGCTGGAGCCGGGCCGCTACGCCGTGCTCTCGGTGAGCGACACGGGAGTCGGCATGAGCGAGGAGGTGATGAACCGGGTCTTCGAGCCGTTCTTCACCACCAAGGAGCCGGGCAAGGGGACCGGCATGGGGCTGGCCACGGTGTTCGGGATCGTGCAGCAGGCGGGCGGGTTCATTTCGGTTTCCAGCCGGCCGGATCACGGCACGGCGTTCACCATCTACTTCCTGCGCGTGACGGAGGAGGGGGCGGAGCCGACCCGGCCCGCCGCGGGAGAAACGAGGGCGCGGGGGGATGAGACCATCCTGGTGGTGGAGGACCAGCAGGAGGTGCGCGGGCTGATGCTCGCCAACCTCCGGAGCCTGGGCTACCGCGTGCTGGAGGCTCAGAATGGCGAGGATGCCCTGAGGGTCTGCGAAACGCACCCGGGACCGATCCACCTGGTCATCACGGACGTGGTCATGCCGCGGATGAGTGGACCCACGATGGCGTCCCGCCTGGTGCTCATGCGGCCGGACTCCCGGGTGCTGTTCGTCTCGGGGTACTCGGAGAATCTCGAGTTGCAGGGGGACTCGCCGCAGATGTGCTTCGACTACCTGCAGAAACCCTTCAGCCTGGAAGGGCTGGCCCGCAGCGTGCGGGAACTCCTGGACCGGTCGCGCGCGATGACCTAGGCGCGCGGGATCGGCTCGATGGGTCGCGCCGCGTCCCGGTGGCGCGGGAGCGTCCGGCCGGCTCGCGCCGGCCTATGCCCCCGAACCGCCCTCGACCGCCTCGTTCAGTTCCTCGGGCGCCACGATGGGCGGACCGGAGCCCTCGCCTTCCGCGGCCGCCTTGGCGAGATTGCGCGACTGGCGCTCCTCGCGCTTGCGGTTGGCCTTGGCCGCGCGTTTGATCTCCTTCTGTCTCTTCAGCATGGACGGCATTCTGTTTGCTGCCACGGCTGCTCCCTTCCTGTCAGGCCCGCCACCCGGTTCGCCGGGTATTCCGGCCCGGGCGGCAGACTCCTCGAACTCGAGCTTCCAACAGCCTCGCGTACCCCCAGTTTACACGGCATTGCCTCCCGGTGATAGAATGCGTTCTTCGCAGTTCCCGCGGACCATCGAACATCGGGGGGCCCAACCGTCATGCACGATGAACCAGCCCAGAAGTCGTTGCCGGAGAATGCGTACACCCCGCTGAAGCCCGGCGAGACCTACCAGCCCATCATCCCGGCGGCGACGCGACTGCCCGAACTTACCTGGCGCTCGATCCTCTGGGGGCTGTTCCTGTGCATCGTGTTCACCGTGGCCTCGGCCTATTCGGGGCTGAAGGTGGGGCAGGTCATGGAGGCCGCGATTCCCATCTCGATCCTGGCCATCGGCCTGGCGCGGGTGTACCCCCGCCGCTCCACGCTGCTCGAGAACGTGATCATCACCGGCATCGGCGGCGTGTCGGGCTCGGTGGTGGCGGGCGCCATCTTCACCCTGCCGGCGCTCTACATCCTGAACCTGAACCCGCACCCGGTGCAGAGCATCTTCATCTGCCTCGCCGGAAGCTGCCTGGGGATCCTGTTCCTGATCCCGCTGCGCCGCTACTTCGTGCGCGAGACCCACGGCGAGTTCGCCTACCCCGAGGCCACCGCCATCACCGAGGTGCTGGTCACCGGCGAAAAGGGCGGCTCGCAGGCGGCGCTGTTGCTCCAGGCGACCGGCATCGCGGCGGTGTACGACTTCTTCGTGACCACCTTCCAGGTGTGGCGCGAGACGATCAACTTCCAGTTCCTCCCGGTCGTGAAGGGCCTGGCCGAACGGGGGCGGGTGGTGGTCAACTTCGACGCCATCGGCTTCATCCTGGGCCTGGGATACGTGATGGGGCTCCGCTCCTCGATGATCCTGTGCGCGGGAGGGGTGCTGGCGAATTTCGTGGTGGTGCCCCTCATCTGGATGATGGGCCAGCACTCCCCGGAACTGGTGGTCTACCCGGGGGCGATCCCCGTCGCGGACATGACCGCCGCGCAGATCTTCCGCTCCTACGTGCGACTCATGGGCGTGGGGGCCATCGCCTCGGCGGGCATCATCGGCATCATCAAGTCGCTGAAGATCGTGTGGGGATCGTTCGCGGTGGCCGCCAAGGCCTTCCGCGGAGGCGAGCACTCGGGCCTCGAGCGCACCGACCGGGACCTGCCCATCATGGGCATGCTGCTCGGCGTGGTGCTCAGCGCCGTGGCGGTGGCGGTGTTCATGGGCACGCTCGGCGCTTCCGTGGCGGTGCTGGCGGCGGGCCTGGGGCTGGTGCTGGTGTTCTCGTTCTTCTTCACCTCGGTGGCGGCCAACGCCATCGCCACCACCGCGCGCAACCCGGTCTCGGGCATGACCATGCTCACCATCATCATCTCGAGCGTGGTGCTGCTCCGGTTCGGGGTCTCGGGCACCTCCGGGATGTTCTTCGTGATGGCCATCGCCGGCATGGTCTGCACCGCGGTGTCGGTTTCGGGACAGACCATCACCGATCTCAAGGCGGGCTACTGGCTCGGCTCCACGCCGTCGGCGCAGCAAAAGGTGAAGTTCCTCGGGGCCGTTGCCGCCGCGGTGGCCGCCGGGCTTACCATCGTGATGCTCTCGCGCACCTTCCAGTTCGGGGAGGCCGCGGCCGGAGACCTGCGCCCGGTGCTGGCCTCGCCGCAGGCCGCGATCATGAAGGAGCTGGTGAGCAACTTCATGAGCCAGCAGCCCATCGCCTACATACTGTTCGGCACCGGGATCATGGTGACGCTGCTGCTCGAGATGCTGGGCGCGCCCTCGCTCATCTTCGCGCTGGGCATGTACCTGCCGCTGGAGCTCAACTCGCCCGCGCTGGTGGGCGGCTTCCTGCACCACCTGGTGACGCGCCGCTCCGAGAAGGCCGGCGGGCGCGACGGGAGCCGCATGCGGGAGCGGGGCGTGATCATCGCTTCGGGCCTGATGGCCGGCGGCGCGCTGGGTGGTGTCTTCGGGGCCGCGTTGCGGCTGTTCCCCTGGTTCCGGGAGGACCTGGTGAAGACCCCGTTCTTCGACAACGACCCCGTCTCGCAGATGATCTCGGCGGGGATGTTCGTGGCGCTGTGCGCGTACCTGTGGTGGGGGGCGCTGGCGAAGCCGGGGAAGGCGGAGAAGGCGGGGACGTAGCCGCGATCGCACGGCGGTTCGAGTTCGGGGTCATCCCCGCGAGGCGGTGCGCTCGAGTCGCCCCTGCACGGCGACGCGATTGAGTCATGCCCGCACGGCAGCGGGAGGGAGGGTACGTGTCCGATCACGATTGGGTGGAGGGGTTTCCCGGCGCCGTCACGGTGTGCGATCTCCAGGGGATCATCCTGTCCATGAACCAGCGCTCCGTGGAGGTCTTCGCGGCGGACGGCGGGCGCGAGCTCCTGGGCACCAACGCCCTCGACTGTCATCCCGAGCCCTCCCGGACCCGCATGGCCGAGCTGCTGGCCACGGGGGCGACAAACGTCTACACCATCGAGAAGGCCGGGGTGAAGAAGCTGATCTTCCAGGCGCCGTGGTTCCGGGGAGGCGTGCGAGCCGGGATCGTCGAGCTGGCGCTCGAGATTCCCGGGAGCCTGCCGCACTTCGTGCGCGGCGGTTGAGCATCCGGCGACGACGAATTCCGGCCACGAGACCTCGAAATTCGGCGCGCCGCTGATCCGGCGCGTTCAATAACATGAGTTGTCAATTGTACTATCGGGGTCGATCGGCGTACTCAGTTGTCCAGCCGGGGGACGCCACCCACGCCCCTCCCTCGCGCTAAGTAGCTGATCTTTCAACAGTCCTCCTCTCTGGCATGGGACTTGAGTCCCTGTGCCTTCACACGGGGCAGCCGGGCCGGCCGCAGGATGCCCGGCGGCACCCGTGAGAGTGGAGGACACCATGAAGACCATCCTTCCGCACGCTTCGATCACCTGTGCCCGACGCGGCCGCCGGATCGCGGTGCCCTGGATCCTCGTGGCCACGGCGGGCATCTTCTTCGCGGTCCCCTCGTTGGCCGAAACCTCCGCGGCACCGGGCGGACAGCTGATCCCCTCCGTCGGCATGACCCGGTCCGTCGATGGGGATCAGGCCCGCGCGTCCGTGGGCATCGCCGCGCGGGCCCCGCTGATGCCGGGGCTGCTCGACGCCGAACTGGGCGTGTCCTACCGCAGCCAGCAGTACTACGGCGGTACGATGACCGTCCGGAGCTGGCCGCTCACCGCCTCCGCGTGGCTCACCCCGATGCGTCCGCTGTACGCGGGCGGGGGCGTGGGGTGGTACAACACTTCCTACCGCTATTCCGCCGGATCCCCCGGCGAGGATCGGACCACGCAGAAGCTCGGCCTGCACCTCGGCGGTGGGATGCAGTTGCCGCTCGGGCGCAGCGTGGCGCTCGACGCCTCCGGCCGCTACATCTTCCTGGGCAAGGAAGACAGCGGGCTGTTCCCCGACAAGTACAACCCCGATTCCTGGGTGACCTCCGTCGGGCTGGCCATCCGCTTCTAGCCCGTTCGAAGGCCGCCGGGATTCGCAGGTGGCCGTGGTGGCCGCAACTCCCCCCGAGGAGGACGTCATGAACGGATTGACGCGCAGGTGGATTGTCGCGTCGGTCGCGTTGCTGGCGGCCGGCGGAGTGGCCGGTGCGACGCTGACCGGATATCACCGAACACCGTTGCGGAATACGGCAGTTTCCACGGAGCCGACACGCGGCTTGCTGGTGTCCACCGACGCCTACGATCGGCACGAATCCCCGGTCACCCTGGTGGCCGGGATGCGGGCCTTCGCCCGGATGCAGTCGCGCATCTCGAGCGAGAGCGCGCGGGTGGGCGATGAGTTCCAGGCCACGCTGACGGATCCGTGGCTGCTCGGCAGCCGCGTGGTGGTGCCGGCGGGCACCCGGGTCCTCGGCGAGGTGTCCGAGGTTGAGCCGACCGGCCGCGGCAAGCACAAGGCCCGGCTCGTCCTGCGCTTCACGCGCCTGGAGCCGGAGGACGGGGAGCCGGTGCCGCTGGAGGCCGCGCTCATCGGTGGCGGCGCGCTCGTGGGCGGCATCGTGGGCAAGATCACCGGGAACGCCGGGCGCGGGGCGGTGCTGGGCGCGGCCGCGGGGACCGGCGCGGCCGTCGCCACCAAGGGCGAGCCCGTGGTGATTCGCCCCGGTCGCGCGCTTCGCGTTGTCCTGCAGCGCGACGTGCGCATCCCGGTGCCGTCCACGCGGTCCTGAGGGGTGAGGGCGGGGTAGTCGCGGCCGGCTGGGAGGGAGCCTTCCAGCCGGCCGCGAGCGTGTCCGGCATGCAGGCCGTCCAGGGACCCCACCCGGCCCCGCGGGCGGCCGGATTGACCGCTCCTCGAGTCCTCCGCTAGCTTCCAGTGCAAAGGCATCCCCGGCATCCCGCGCCGATCCCGTATTCCACCCGAACCAGGAGCACCCCCGATGTCCGACTGTTCGCGTTTCGCCCCGCGGCCCGCGTCGCTCCTGGCCGCGCTGGCCGTGTTGCTTGCCGCTGCCGCCGTCGCCGCTGCCGCCCCGGATCCCGCGCCCTTGCCCGCCTACACCCCGGACGCCAACACGCCCCGTTCCGCGGTGCCCGACGTCTACAAGTGGGACCTCTCGCCCATGTTCGCGTCGGACGCGGCCTGGGAGCAGGGGCGGGTCGCGCTCCTCGCGGACATCCCGCAGCTCAGCAAGTACAAGGGCAGGCTGGCCGACCCGAAGGCGCTGCTGGCCTGCCTCGGCCTGTACTTCCGGCTGCACGGGGAGGTCAACCGTCTCACGCTGTACGCCAACCTGCGCCAGACCACGGCCCAGTCGGACGATCGCGCCGGGGCCATGAACGACCACGGGCTGGCGGCCATGGACCGGCTGACCTCGGCCGCCTCGTTCATCCGGCGCGAGGTGCAGACCCTGTCCCGCAACGCCGTGGCGAAGGCCTTCACGTCCCAGCCGAAGCTGGCCCCGTACCGCGCCTACGTGGAGGGCCTGCGCCGCCGTGCGCCGCGCCTGCTGAGCCCGGACGCGGAGAGGGCCCTGGGGCTGCTGGGGGACAACCTGTGGGCGGAGATCGACCTGAACGAGATTCCCTCCGCCCTGGAGACGTGCCACTCGGCGCTGCTCACCGACATCCCGTGGCCCGTGGTGAAGGACGCGCACGGCAAGGACGTCCAGCTCACCCTCTCCAACTACTCGCTCTTCCGTCAATCGCCCAGCCGCGACGTCCGCAAGGGCGCGGTGGAGGCGCTCCTGGCCACGCTGCGCCAGTACCAGCGCTCCCTGGCGACCACGCTGGCCGGCCAGTTCAAGCTGGATGTGGCCTATGCCCGCGCGCGCAATTACGACACCGCGCTGGAGGCGTACACCGACAAGGACGAAGTCTCGACCGCCGTCTACGACAACCTCGTCCGCACGGTGAACGCGCACCTGCCGCTGCTGCACCGCTACATGGCGTTGCGCAAGCAGACCCTCGGTCTGCCGGAACTGCACCTCTACGACCTCTACATCCCGCTGACCGAGGAGGTGCAGGAGGACGTGCCGTACGCCCAGGCGGAGAAGACGCTGGTTGAGGCGCTCGCCCCACTGGGTCCCGCCTACACCCGGCGGCTCGCGGAGGGCCTCGACCCGCACAACGGCTGGCTCGACCTCTACCCGCACAAGGACAAGGACAGCGGCGCATCCTCGTCGAACGTGTACGGCGCCCACCCGTTCGTGAAGATGAACTACCAGGACAAGCTGGACGACATGTCCACTCTGGCCCACGAGATGGGCCACGCCCTGCACAGCGACATGGCCATGAAGGCACAGTCCTATCCCGACGCGCGCTACGTGACCTTCCTGGCCGAGATCGCCTCCACCTGCAACGAGGCGCTCCTGAACGACTACCTCGTGGCCCACTCGAAGAGCGACGCCGAGAAGGCGTACCTCCTCGTGGACCGCCTGGAGACCATGCGGGGAACCATCTTCCGCCAGACCCTGTTCGCGGAATTCGAGCGCGCGGTGCACGGCTACGTGGAGAAGGGCGTTCCGGTCACGGCCACCCTGCTCGACTCCACCTACTCGGAGCTGGTGCGCCGCTACTACGGCCCGGCCTACACGCTGGGTGAGAACGACGGCATGGAATGGGCGTACATCCCGCACTTCTTCTTCAAGTACTACGTCTACCAGTACGCCACCGGGCTCACCAGCGGCATCGCCATCGCCGACCGGGTGCGCCAGCTGGGGCCGCCGGCCGCGGAGGCCTACCTGGGAATGCTCAAGGGCGGCTGTTCGGAGCCGCCGCTCACGCTGCTGCGGAAGGCCGGCGTGGACCTGACCCAGCCCGCCCCCATCGAAGCGGCCATGCACGCGTTCGAGCGCACGCTGGGCGAGGTGGAGAAGCTGGTGGGGAAGAAGTAGGACCGCAGAGGCCGAGCCGGGCCTGCAGCACCGAAGCCGCACCACCTCAGTCTGGGAAACCGGGGGCGGTCGCCCCCTGCACGGCCGCGATTGATCGCAGGAGGCGTGAGTGGATCCCATTCTCACCGAAGAGCAGCTCGCGATCCGGGACCTGGCGCGCACCATCGCCGAAGAGAAGGTCAAACCGGTCCGGGCGAAGTATGACGAGGCGGGCACCTTCCCCTGGGACATCGTGAAGGAGCTGGCGAAGGTGGACCTGTTCCGCGTGTTCATCCCCGCCCAATACGAGGGCATGGTCGAGAGCGGCTACGGCATCACCAACATGTGCCTGGCCACCGAGGAGCTGTCCAAGGCCTGCGCGGGCATCGCGCTGGCCTTCGCCGGCACCGCGCTGGGCACCTTCCCGATCCTGCTGTTCGGCTCCGACGCGCAGAAGCAGAAATACCTCCCCCAGATCGCCTCCGGGAGCCGGCTGGCGGCGTTCGGGCTGACCGAGCCCATGGCCGGCTCCGACGCCGGCGCCCAGCGCACCACCGCGCGCAAGGACGGTGACGACTACGTGCTCAACGGCACCAAGGTCTTCATCACCAACGGGGGGGAGGCCGACATCTACACCACCGTGGCGCTGACCGACCCCAAGAAGGGTGCGCGCGGAGCGTCGTGTTTCATCATCGAGAAGGGCACGCCGGGGTTCACCTTCGGGAAGACGGAGCACAAGATGGGCATCCGCGCGTCCGCCACGCGCGAACTGGTCTTCGAGGACGCCCGCGTGCCGAAGGAGAATCTCCTGGGGCGCGAGGGCCAGGGCTTCGTGGTGGCCATGAAGACCTTCGATGTCTCGCGGCCCGGCGTGGCCGCTCAGGCGCTCGGGATCGCCGAGGGGGCGCTGGAGGAGGCGCTGCGCTACGCGCACCAGCGCAAGCAGTTCGGGCAGAGCATCGTGAACTTCCAGGGTCTGCAGTGGATGCTGGCCGACATGGCCACGCAGGTCGAGGCGGCCAAGGCCCTGATCTACTCCGTCGCCGCCCGCGTGGACGCCGGGGACATGCGGGACGTCGGCTCCCTCTCCGCGATGGCCAAGATGTACGCCAGCGACGTGGCCATGAAGGTCACCACCGACGCGGTGCAGATCCTGGGTGGCTACGGCTACATGAGCGACTACCCGGTGGAGAAGATGATGCGCGACGCCAAGATCACCCAGATCTACGAAGGCACCAACCAGATCCAGCGCAACGTGATCGGCTCGTGGCTGGCAAAGGAGGCGGCGCGGCTGGCGCGGTGAGGCCCGGAGTTCCGGCTCCGGGAGCGCCCAAGTCCCGTGAATAGAACATTTTGTGGATTTCGAGGGAATCGCGGACCGGTCTCCCTACATCCCAAGAACTGACGGTCCAGTCGCATCTGCGGAGCGGGGGCATCCCCGCTCCGCTTCCGCTCACCCGTCTCCCGCATTTCGATCGAGGCTGGCCGCCACGTCGAGGCCCCCATGCCCCTGTCCATTGGTTCGCGCTTCGGTCCGTATGAAGTCCTTGCACCCCTCGGCGCCGGCGGCATGGGTGAAGTGTACCGGGCCCGCGACAACCGGCTCGGCCGCGACGTCGCGCTCAAGGTCCTGCCGCAGCACCTCGCCGCCACCCCGGAACTGCGCGCGCGCTTTGAACGCGAGGCGAAGTCCATCTCCAGCCTCAATCACCCGCACATCTGCACGCTCTTCGATGTCGGCCGCGAGGGTGACGTCGATTTCCTGATCATGGAGCTGGTGGAAGGGGAGACGCTGGAGGCGCGGCTGGCGAAGGGCGCCCTTCCCGCCGAGCAGGTCCTCAAGCTGGGGGCGGAGATCGCGGACGCGCTGGACAAGGCGCACAAGGCCGGCATCATCCACCGCGACCTCAAGCCCGGCAACATCATGCTCACGCGCAACGGCGCCAAGCTGATGGACTTCGGGCTGGCCCGCGCCACCGGCCTGGAGGGCCCGGGCACGGGCAGCGGACTCACCATGGCCGCGCTCACGCAGTCGCCGACGATCGCCAAGCCCCTGA
This sequence comes from Candidatus Eisenbacteria bacterium, assembly GCA_016235265.1. Classification (NCBI taxonomy): domain Bacteria; phylum Candidatus Eiseniibacteriota; species Candidatus Eiseniibacteriota bacterium. Next base: position 4,985 of record JACRLI010000012.1, on the reverse strand, counting down.
CCGTCGAGGGCACCCTGGTGGGCACGTTCCAGTACATGTCCCCGGAGCAGCTCGAGGGGCGCGACGCGGACTCGCGCAGCGACATCTGGGCGTTCGGCTGCGTGCTCTTCGAGATGGCCACCGGCAAGCGTGCGTTCGAGGGCCGCAGCCAGGCCAGCCTCATCAGCGCGATCATGGAGCGCGTGCCGTCCTCGGTGTCCCAGGTGGCGCCCACGGCCCCGCCGGCGCTGGACCGCCTGGTCTCCCAGTGCCTGGCCAAGGACCCCGAGGACCGCTGGCACAGCGCCGCGGACATCCGCCGCGAACTGGAGTGGATCGCCACGGCGGGCTCGCAGGCGGGCGTGCCGGTCACGGTGTCCGCCCGCCGCAAGGGCCGCGAGCGCCTCGCGTGGGCGCTCTCCGCGGGGCTGGCGCTGCTGTCCCTGGGGCTGGCCGCCTGGATGGCCACGCACCCGGTGCCCTCCACGCCGGCGACCCGGTTCAGCGTGATGCCCACCAACGGCATCCGCACCATGCAGTGGCCGCGAATCTCGCCCGACGGGCGCACGCTGGCCTTCCTCGCCACCGACACCAGCGGGAAGGCGCTGATCTGGGTCCGCCCGGTCCACACCCTGACGGCCACTGCGCTCGCGGGCACCGAGGGAGCGGGCCGGCCGTTCTGGTCCCCGGACAGCCGCTACCTCGCCTTCATGGTGGGCACGCAACTGAAGAAGATCCCGGCCGCCGGCGGCCCGGCGCAGCTGATCTGCGACGCCCGATCGGCCGCGGACGGCTGCTGGGGCTCGAAGGGCGTGATCCTGCTCGACGGGACCACCAGCGACAGTATCCGGCAGGTGAACGCGGAGGGCGGCGAAATCACCGCCGCCACCACGTTGAACCACAAACGCGGCGAGACCTCGCACGCCTGGCCCGCGTTCCTTCCCGACGGCCGGCATTTCCTGTTCCTCGCGAACAGCCCCTCGCGCGACAGCACCCGGCTCTGTGTCGGCTGCCTCGGATCGAAGCAAGTGAAGGTGCTGGGCGCCGGCGCGACCCGCATGGAGTTCGCCCCGCCCGGCTTCGTGGTCTACGGCGCCGAGGGCACCCTGATGGCGCGCCCGTTCGACACCCGTTCCCTCCAATTCCGCGGCGAACCGTTCCCGGTGGCCGAGCGGGTGGAGTCCTCCGGCGACCTGGTCCATTTCTCGGTCTCGAACACCGGCGTGATCACCTTCATGCCCAGCGGCGCGGGCGAACGCAGCCGGCTGGTGTGGCTGGACCGGACCGGAAGGGAAGTGGGTCACGTTGGAGGTCCCGCGGCGTACGGCGACTTCGCCATCTCCCCCGATGGCTCCCGCGTGTGTTACGGACAGGTGGACCCCGGCACGCGCACCTCCGACCTGTGGGTGTGGGACTCGCGTCGGGAGGTGGCCACCAAGCTGACCTTCGACCCGAAGACGAGCGAGATCTGGCCGGTGTGGGCCCCGGACGGCTCGCGGATCGCGTACGCGTCCGACACGAGGGGAACTTACACCGTGTGGACGCTGCCTGCCTCCGGCACGGGGGAACCGCGCGAAGTGTGCCGCTCCAGCGGGCCCACCGGGCCCTCGGGCTGGCCAGGGGCGGGGCCGATGCTGGTGCTGAATTACGACGACGGCGCGCCACGGATCTGCACCGCCTCCGCGGACACCCTCGGGCCGCCGCGCCCCCTGATTGGCGGGAAGGCCGGCTACACCGGCGCGCAGCTTTCACCGGACGGCAGGTGGATCGCCTACCGATCCGACGAGTCGGGGCGGGGCGAGATCTACGTGCAGTCCTTTCCGCCCTCGGGCGGAAAGTGGCAGGTCTCCATCCAGGGCGGGGGCCAGCCGTTCTGGCGCGGAGACGGCAAGGAACTGTACTACCGGGACCGCTCCAACGGCGTGATGGCCGTCCCCGTGAGCACCTCGACCGGGTTCGAAGCGGGCATCCCGGTGCGGCTCTTCGAGCGCCCCGCCGCCGGCGGCAACATCATCCGGAACCGGATCGCCCCCAGCGCCGACGGCCAGCGCTTCCTGATGAACGTGCCCGAGGAGAGCGGTGCGCTGGCCACGTTCACGGTGGTGCAGGGGTGGACTTCCGAGATCCGGAGGAAGTAGGGGGATGAGAGCGATGGAGACGCGATGAACCTGGATCCCGGAACCCGGCTCGGCCCCTACGAGATCGCCGGCCCGCTGGGCGCGGGCGGCATGGGCGAGGTGTACCGGGCTCGCGACACGAGGCTGGGGCGCGACGTGGCGCTCAAGGTGCTGCCCGCGGCCTTCGCGCTCGACGCCGAACGGCTGGCTCGCTTCGAGCGAGAGGCGCGCACCGTGGCCGGGCTGAGCCATCCGAACATCGTGGTGCTGCACTCCATCGAGGCGGCCGGGGACCACCGGTTCCTCACCATGGAACTCGTGGAGGGCCAGACCCTCGACCGGCTGGTGACCCCGGGCGGGCTGCCGGTGGCGCGCGTCGTCGAGCTCGCGCTCGCGCTCTCCGACGCGCTGGCGGCGGCGCACGCGAAGGGCGTGGTGCACCGCGACCTCAAGCCGGCGAACGTGATGGTGACCCGCGAAGGGCGGGTCAAGGTCCTCGATTTCGGCCTCGCCAAGCTGGCCGATTCCCACGCGGGACTGGACGCGACCCTGGCGCTGACTCTGGACTCGCCGGTGTCCTCGGCCGGCCAGGTCGTGGGCACGGTGCCGTACATGGCGCCGGAGCAGGTGCGGGGCGAGCCGTCGGACGCGCGCACCGATCTCTTTGCGCTTGGCGTGGTGCTGTACGAGCTGACCTGCGGGCACCGGCCCTTCAGGGGGGACACCCCGGCGGACGTGAGCTCGGCGATACTGAGGGACGCGCCCGCGCCGCTCGGCACCGTCCGCGAGGGACTGCCCGGGGAACTGGAGCGCATCGTGGACCGGTGCCTCGCCAAGGATCCGGGCGGCCGGTTTCCGTCGGCGCTCGAAGTGCACAATGAACTGCACCGGCTCAAGCGGACGCTGGAGCGGGGCGGGCCCGCCCCCGCGAAGACGGGGGCGGAGGAGTTGCCCTCCATCGCGGTGCTGCCGTTCGTGAACATGAGCCGCGACGAGGAGAACGAGTACTTCTCCGACGGGCTGGCGGAGGAACTCCTGAACGTGCTGGCGAAGATCCGCGGGCTGCGCGTGGCGGCGCGCTCGTCGTCCTTCGCATTCAAGGGCAAGGGGGCCGCGGTGGCCGAGGTGGGCCGGGCGCTGGGCGTGGCGACGGTGCTGGAAGGCAGCGTGCGCAAGGCGGGCAACCGGGTCCGCATCGGCGTGCAACTGGTAAAGGTCGCGGACGGCTTTCACCTGTGGTCGGAGACCTACGACCGCACCCTCGAGGACATCTTCGCGGTGCAGGACGACATCGCGCAGCGGGTGCTGCGCGAGCTGCGGACCACGCTGCTGGGCGGGGAGCCGGACTCGAACGCCAGCGGGGAGGCGAAGGCGGAGGTGGCGGCGGCCGCAAAGGGCCGCGGCGGCAGCGGCGAGGCGCACCGGCTGTTCCTGCAGGGTCGCTACCTGGTGAACCGGCTCGTCCGCAACGACGTGGCCCGGGGCATCGACTGCCTGCGGCAGGCGATCGACGCGGACGCGGGACACGCGCTGGCCTGGGCCTGCCTGGCGTGGGCCCACTCCCTGGAGGCGGCCGCCGGCTTCGCCCCGGTGCTGGAGGCGAACACCCGCGCGCGAGAGGCCGCCCTGCGCTCCCTGGCCCTGGAGCCCAACCTGTCCGAAGGGCACCTGGCGCTGGGCACCGTCCAGCTCTGGTACGACTGGGACTGGAGCAGCGCCGACGCCTCCTACCGCAGGGCTCTGGCGCTGGCTCCCGGCAACGCCGAGGTGCTCCGCTCCGCCGGGCTGCTGGCCTACGACCTGGGCCGCATGGACGAGGCCCTGGATCTCTGCCGGCGTGCGATCGAACAGGATCCGCTGGCCGTTTCCAGCTACGCGTTCTACGGCCGTGTGTGCCGCGGTGCGGACCTGCCCGCGGAGGCGGAGAGGGCATTCCGCAAGGCGCTGGAGATCTCTCCCGACAGCGCCTCCTGCCGCGCGCTCCTGGCGTTGAGTCTCGCGGCCCAGGGCCGCATGGACGAGGCGCTCTCCGAGGCCCGGAACGACAAGGAGGACTGGGCGCGCCTGTACGCGCAGGCGGTGATCCATCACGCCGCGGGCCGCGCCGCGGAATCGGACCGGGCGCTGCGCGACCTCGTCGAGCGGTGCGCCTCGGACGCCGCCTACCAGGTGGCCATCGTCCACGCGGTGCGCGGCGAGACGGAGTCATCCTTCGAGTGGCTGGAGCGGGCCTACGCGCAGCGCGACTCGGGCCTGGCCATCATGAAGCCCGAGCCGCTGCTCCGCTCGCTGCACGCCGATCCGCGGTGGGCGGCGTTCATGACGAAGATGGGGCTGGCGGGCTGAAGGTTGCGTCCGCGCCCGGGCCGGCTTGGTGGTAGAATGAAGTGGTGGGACCGACCCCACGTTATTCCTGCCGCAATTGAGAGGCCTGCCATGAATCGAGCACTGCTGATCGGGGCCATCGCCACATTGGTGATGGCCGGAAGCGCCCCTCGCGCATGGTCCTTCGACTTGAAGGACGTCGTTGCGATGCACGAGGACAGCATCTCCGACGAGTTGATCATCGAGAAGATCCAGCACAGCGGGGAGTCCTTCGACCTCGACGCGGGTGACCTGCGCGAGCTCAAGGCCGCCGGGGTCTCCGACCGGGTGATCACCGCCCTGCTGCGCACCGAGGACCAGGGAGACGAGGAGGACGACGGCGGTTACCGCTACGCCCACCCCTACCGCGCCTACTCCTATGGCCCGGAAGGTGTGCGATTCTTAGTTGGAAATTGAAACGGCTCCAACCTCTGTGCTTTGATGGCGTTGCGAAGCGTCCATCAGGCGCAGACGAAAGGAGCCGTAGATGGGTAGTGTCATTCGTCGGGTTCGGAAGCGCAAGCG